>JAHILQ010000208.1 GCA_018896985.1 Nitrospinota bacterium | reverse complement strand
CTAACGTTCCCGCCGCAAAAGAAGTGCGAAGCCTTTGGGTGTCAACCTCAAGCGCTCTGTTATCTGCCTGTTGCGGGCAATTCCTTTTTCTCGTTTTTATCTAATATTCTTTTCTTAATCGGTTCTGCTTCTGTCTGAATTATTTTGACTTGTTCTCTGAAACCGAGCATCCTGTTTATTCCATTTACATTTACGCCGCGGATGGTCTTTAATTTCACCATTTATGAAGCCCATAAAGGTTACCTTAAGTCCTCCCCGCTGTTATCTGCCGTTGCGGGCAAAGTTCTTTTAATGGGAAGTGTCCCTCATTTCTAATGGGAAGTGTCCCTCATTTCTAGACTCTCATTTCTAGACTCTATATCAAGTATCACGACTGCCCTTTTATCAACATCTTTTATATTCATCGAACCGTTTGTCTCTATTAATACTTTGTAATCCTCATCAAGCAGTTTTTTGATCAGATGAAAAACCTCTTCCTGAAGTAACGGTTCCCCGCCTGTAATCTCAACAAGGCTTATACCATAACGTTTGACCTCTCCTATAATATCCTCCTCTGAGAGCTCTCTGCCTTCATTATATGCATACTTTGTATCACAATAAGAACACCTGAGATTACAGCCTGTCATCCTTATAAATGTGCACGGTATACCTGAGTAACTTGACTCTCCCTGTATGCTCGTAAATATCTCACAGACCTTCACTTGGAAATACCCCTCCCCTAAAAAAGCCACAAAATATAGATAGAACAACAAAATTTAATAAAGCCAATTCTGAGACAGCCTTTCCTGTATCTATTTCCCCAAAAAACCTGGATAATGTAAAATTCCATGCTTTCTATTATATAATGAACAAAGAGGTATTTAAAATTGACTCCAGTTAACGAAATAGCAACTCAATCAAAATACGAGATATTACGAGAAGTAGTTAAAGACTACCCTGGCATCCTGAGCGCCACCGAGCCCTTATTGCGAGAGTTAAATCGTCATCCTAAAAATTGGGGTTTTATTGTAAATGAAATACGTGCCTATGCACTAAAAAATTTTTATTTACACGATCATCATGAAAAGGGGATAGAGGTAATTAAGATTATTGCAGATATTTTTTTAGATGCTATAAACTCTCCTGATATAAATATACAGCAGGCAGCCATTGACAGCCTTGTGTTTTACCTTGAAAAAATCCTGATAGACGGTAATCAAAACCTTTATAAGTATGAATCTATATTTCAGGACTGTATTGCCAGGCTTAATCAGCTACAGGAAAAACAATTCTTTTTCCTTATTACTAATCCCCATCAGTTGAAAAAACTGGGTCAGATCGTGCTTACAAAAATGCCTACCCGGTTTGATGTCAAGGATATCAACGACTTGCTTTTTAAGGCTCTTTCAACAACCTACGAATATTGGCTGGAGGAAGAAGACCCTGTGACATGGTTAAAACACAAAACAGATTTTGCCTTAAATGAAGAAAAATACAAAGAGTTAGAAGAATCAATTTATCCTATATCACATGCTAACTTGAAGGGATTAGTTCTTCATTTGAGCAGTCTTAAAAAAATTACTGATCAATACTTGCTTTTAGAAGAGATATTAAAACTACCCGGTTATTTGCAAATGGTTGGGTTCTACGAGGATCTTTCCGGTCTGTTATTCCAGACTGGCGATGTGCATAAGGACCTCAACTTAAAGGTGGCATATCTCCTTAAAATTATGGAAACTAAAGGCCTTTCCAGCATTCATGAAGGCACCCTCAGAGAGATTAATCGTGCGCTCTCGACCGCTATTAAGATGGAGGAACCTGAACAAATAAAGGTCATGCTTTCCGGGACTTTTGGTGTTTTGAAAAAAAGTCTGATCAGTTATCCTGAAACAGCTCTATATTGTATCCAGAGCATCGGTAATGAGATATTTAATCTGGGCGATAGTAATCTTGTTGAATGGTATATACAGAAAATTATTTCACTTGGATTCCAGTATCCTGAGATACAAGGTGCCACTGATGAATGGCAGGTTAAATCTAATCGCGCCCATTTAAAAAATATCCGTGTATGGCTGGAGTTAATCGAGAATAGTCCGAAATGGTCTAAATCCCTTATCTCTGCCTTAATTATTAATCTAAGTTTGGGTGGAATACACATAAGTGATACGGATCTATTTCAAAAGGATATTACCAAACTCCTGAACAGCGATATCAAACCAGTCTATCACTTGGTTAAACAACTATCAAAGTTATTTCCTGTATATTTCAGCGAGATTGGCTCCGAAGGGGCATTGCGAGACGTCTCCACTGAAATAGACGACTCTACAGGCAGGGCTGACTTACTTATACATTTTTTACGCAAACAAAGCCACGTTGAAAGCTCTGCCCGTGTGGTTGATTTTATTGAGGAGATTATAAATTTCTGGAGAACAAAGGATAAGACACATCTAAAAAGATTTCTACCTGAGGACATTTATCAGCAAGTCAAGTCATCAGGTCCATATTTTGATGAAATCAGTACTATTTTTAATTCTATTTTTAGTGTTAAGGAAATTCATAATTTAAGTGATCTTTTACGTCTAACAGATGAGGACATCAGTACACTTATAAAGGATATACCAAATCTCTCTGAAAGAGATAATAGACGGGTATTTCTTGCTATTAAGT
Source organism: Nitrospinota bacterium (assembly GCA_018896985.1). Classification (GTDB taxonomy): domain Bacteria; phylum Nitrospirota; class Thermodesulfovibrionia; order Thermodesulfovibrionales; family UBA1546; genus UBA1546. The sequence goes on along the minus strand of JAHILQ010000208.1, from coordinate 21,700 downwards.
TTTATCAGTTGCTTAATAAGAAATATAGACTGAATACTCAAGACATCAAGGAACAGTTAAGACGTGCACAAAGTTTAGGCCTTCCGAATACAGAGTCGCTAATCAATAATTTAGAGGAAGGCAATGTCTATCAGCGTCTCGAAGGTATCCTGAGTTATTTACAACTCTTAAAAGATATTATCTTGTCTCCTGAAAGGTATGAGGCTGTAGAGGATATCTTTCGTAAAAGACACATCGCTGCTGGCATACCTTCAATGTATGGAAGATACCAGGAGAGAAAATTTGACGCCATGGCCTTAACCTTTCGTCTGGAAAATCTGGCCAATATACTTTTTGAAGAATTAATAAATTCATTTAATCTTAAATTTATTACCAGGGCTACCCTGTTCCAGATTAAAAAGATTGCAAATCTGTTTTTCAGGGCATTACAGTTAGATGGGATATCCTCGAACAGGCTGGAAAATACGCTGGAACTTTTATCTATAGCATTGGAGGTAAGGAGATTTTCCTTCTCTCAGTATATTGACATATTCAGGGGTTTCTCAGAGGCTGTACAGGATATATTGAATACCTATTATAGCGGCATCCACAAGAATAACCTAAAAAATATTATCCTTCAGGCGGGGACAGAAAATATACTGCCTAAATATTTCGAAAAACATAGGGAACAGAGCGAAGTTGAGTTTATAAATACAACTTCAGAACGGTTTTTGAGGGAGATTGTGGCCAGCTCTTTTGGACTCCAACAGTTAGATAATTTTATTAGTAATATCTTGAAAACTTTATTCGAACAGGCAGAGGGACTGGATGTTCAAAATCTGGACTTATTAATGAGCTATGACCCTAAAAAGGCATTATCCGGTATCCATACCCCTAATAAGACTACCGACGACAGGATTCATCTTGGGAATAAAGGATACAACCTTGTGAGGATGTCATCTTTAGGGATACCTGTTCCCCCAGGTTTTATTATAACTACCGAGGTATTTCGTTGTAAGCAGGCAATCAGTAGATTTTGTTATGTTAGGGAGCATCTACAAAAAAGAATTAATGAACAGATTAAAGGGCTCGAAATACTAACAGGTAAAGGATTCGGTGATCCTGAGAATCCATTACTCGTATCAGTCAGAAGCGGAGGAGCGATCTCTATGCCCGGCATGATGAATTCATTTTCAAATGTAGGGATTAACGAAGCTATTATTGCAGGATTAGTAAAACAAACAGGTAAGCCCTGGTGTGTATGGGATTGTTATCGACGGTTTTTACAGTGTTGGGGAATGTTTTTTGGCATGGAAAGGAATAAATTCGATGATATTATCAATTCTTTTAAGAAGAGAGATAAGGTTCCGAGAAAAATTCAATTTACACCTGAGCAGATGAGAGATGTAGCATTTGCTTATCGGGATGCTGTTAAGGATAACGGGATAGAAATAACTGATGACCCAAAAATCCAGATTGATATAGCAATCGCCCAGGTATTTCAATCATGGTTTTCCAAAAAGGCCCATGCCTACCGCGAGATATTGGGTATTTCTGAGAACTGGGGTACAGCAGTTATTGTGCAGGTAATGGTTTATGGTAATTTAGATGCTAATTCAGGAACAGGGGTTCTTTTTACCCGCAATCCCCAGGAATCTGGAGACAAAGTCATGTTGTGGGGTGATTTTACACTTGGAGCACAAGGAGAAGATATAGTCTCAGGGCTGGTAAAGACGCTGCCTATATCTAATGAACAAAGACATATCGAAGAAAGAACATCTGACATTTCACTGGAGGACAGTTTTCCTGAGATTTATAGTGCACTACTAAAAATAATCAAGGACTTAATTTATAAAGAGAGATGGGGTGCCCAGGAGATTGAATTTACCTTTGAAGGGAAAGACAGTGCGAATCTTTACATCCTTCAGGCACGTGATATGGCTATTAGAAAAAGAGAAAGTTTTACGGCCTTTGTCCCTTCTAATGAGCTATCCTCTAATTACCTTTCCAGCGGGATAGGTGTTGGCGGTGGCGTCCTTAGTGGTAGAATTGTCTTTGATTTAGATGAAATCCGCGAGTTTAGGGAAAAGGACCCGGATATACCACTTATTTTAATCAGGTCAGATACTGTTCCCGACGATATAAGACATATCTTGGCAGCAGATGGATTGCTGACTGCTCGCGGGGGATCAACCTCTCATGCTGCCATTATTGCCAACCGGTTGGGAAAAACCTGTGTGGTAAGTTGCAATAATTTATCTGTACGCGAACATGAAAAGAGATGTAAACTTAATAACCGGATATTAAAGGCAGGTGATTTTTTGAGCATTGACGGCCGTAATGGCTTGGTTTACTCAGGCAGGCATCAGGTACAAGAAATCAAACTGCTGGTATAATATTTTTAAAAAACTAAAGAATTATTCTTAGAAGGGGGTACAGAAAAGATGGAGAACAAGATAAAAATGATCTCTGGGAGAAAGCCCGTACTTGGGATAAACGGTTTGGGCAGAATTGGCAAGTTGACACTCTGGCAACATATAAGCAGAAAAACTTTTTCAGAGATTGTCGTAAACATTGGACGAAAGGTTGGAACCAAGCTAGAGGATGTTGCACTTTATATTGAAAAGGATTCTACCTATGGATCATTACATCAATTTCTCCATGGATACAAGGCAAAAAGGGTAATCGAAAATATTAATGAAGAAAAAGGCACTATGCTGATAGATGGTGTGCCAGTAACGATTTTGAGGGAAACCCGTAGCCCAAGGCTTATACCCTGGGATAAATACGGTGCAAAAATAGTTGTTGAAAGCACTGGTAAGTTTAAAGACCCAACAGCCCCACCTGATGCTAAAGGAGGCTCTGCACGTGGTCATCTTGAGGCAGGAGCAGAGAAGGTAATCGTTTCTGCACCTCTTAAGATTAAGGAAAAAGGACTTTCCATGCCAGAGGATGCAGCAACCATTGTGATAGGTATAAATGATGATAAATATGATCATGCCAAACATCACATTATTTCAGCTGCATCCTGTACAACTACCTGTCTTGCATACATGATTAAGCCGCTTTTAGATTACTTTAGTTCCAAAAAGATACTTAGTGCCTCTATGGCTACAATCCATGCCGCAACAGGAACACAGGAAGTATTGGACAGGTTACCAGAGGCTGGCGCCACTGATTTAAGGAAAAATAGAAGCATCATGAATAATATCATCCTGACCACTACAGGGGCTGCTAAAACCCTGGGGCTTGTGATACCGGAAATGAATAAAATAGGTTTCATTGCAGAATCAGTGCGTATTCCAATTAGTACTGGTTCTCTGATTATTTTGGTAGTTGCTCTTAGTGATGAACCAGGGAATGAACCTATTATTAACAGAAACCTCATTAACAACATTTATCGTGACGCTGAACAAAAAGAAAAGAGAGGCTATATCAAATATACTGAGGAGCAGAATGTATCTTCAGACATTATCGGACACTTTGGGCCTGCTACCATCATTGAAGGTAATGAGACACATACGAGAACAGCTTATGTGACATTTGACCTTAACAAGCTTTTAAAAATACCAGCGGAGCCACTTTCCGTACAGCTTCCTAATAGCATGGAAATACCTGTTACACAGGCAGTGATCTATGGTTGGTATGATAATGAAATGGGAAGCTATACCAGCATGCTTGGCGATCTGACAGTTAAGATAGCGTCTATGGTTTATCAGTAACAGAAATAGGAAATAGTTCTATTTATTTTTTCCATGTGTATTTCCTTTTTATATGCTATGCCTGCAATTTCCGATAACGTTCTTGGTGCAAAAGAAGCCCGATAGGGTTTGAACGTTAATCTTTTCCGCCATGTTATGCGAAGTGGCTCGTTTCTTCATAAATCAAAACCCTGCCTACTTCCTTTAATTTCACTTCTGCTTTGCTGATCCTCTTTTCAGCATCCTCCAAAAATTGCATCGTGCGTCTGTCGTAATACCTTTCGCCACATGTCATACAAACAGAAGTCTTTATCGGAACATGAACAACATCATTACCGACTTGGATATCCTCCTTCACTTCTTTAACTTTAATATCCTCGCCATGACAAATTATACATTTCATATCTTTTTCCTCCTTCTAAAATCTATCCATAATTCTTCATTCGGATGATAAACAGTAATCACAACAACAAGATTGTCAGTTTTGCTAAAGGCACAAACTACATGAAGAGGACGGCCATTTGCTGTTCTTCCAAATATCAAAACACTTGGATATGGTTTGTCTTCGGAATATTCTTCGATCACTTCACCACTCTGAATAGTCTCGTAGACCTCGTGCTCAAGTATCTTGCCAAACTCCTCATTTTCCATTTCAAATCTGGCATGCCTTGAATAAAGGACAGCATCAGTATCAAAACAGTCTCTTATGACCCTAAGCCAATCCATAATCTATTATATAAGAAGCGAGCCATTATCACATAACGGGCTGCGGCGAAGCCGATGACTGAGTATCTTGTTCGTAGATGCAATAATTGCGTATACACCGCCAAAATGGGGGGATAGACGCAATGCGGATATCCCAACTCTGGGCGAATCGCCAGAAACCATTTTCTTGATAAATATTATCAGTCATTAATATACCTCAAAGCAATTCTTTTTTAGGCAAGTTTGTTGTGAAGCTCTGGTGGATAGTGTGACATGAAAGGGTAGGGGCGGGGAATTCAGGATTGCAGCGGAATGCCACTGCTACATTGGATGAATCTTTACTGACTGTTATTACCCCATTATTGCCTCACAGATTCAGAAAGGTATTGGGATAATTTTATTAGCTGGCGGTTTTATTGTCAATGGAAAAATATTAGCTTAGATGTTAACCAGTTCTTTCCCTGCCTCATACGCATCTTTGAGGGCTGTAGGATGCCCGAGGATTGCGCCTTTTGCATCAATACCAAGAAAACTCAATGTCTTATGTTCAGGCACGCTGATGGTTCTGAAAAATGCCCTTGCAGTTGTCTCGGAACACTTAATCCCTGCCTCCTTTTCCATGCCCCCTACGAGCAATAAAAGTCCTTTCCTTCCGAATTTGCCTTCGGGAATTGGCTTCTTTAACAGGTACTTTTCGCACCAGAATGCCTGACACCTGTCAATCATTATCTTTGCCTGCGCGCTGAGCCCGAAGAAAAAGATTGGCGATGCAAGGATGATTCTGTCCGCAGTTCTTATTGCATTGTAAATCTGAGACATCTCATCCTCAACAATGCATTTGCCTGTCTCGTCGCATCCCCCACAGTCCTGGCATGGAGAGATTCTCATGAAATTGAGGTTAAAGATTTGCACAGCAGAGCCGGAAACCTTAACCCCTTTTATTGCTTCATTCAGCAGAAGCTCTGTATTGCCGTCCTTTCTCGGACTTCCTAAAAATGCAATAACCTTCATAGTTTTACCGATTACTCTTCAGTAACGGTTATTGCCTGAACCGGACAGATGTCGGCAGCTTCCTGGCAGTTGCACGTATTGCATTTGTCCAGTCCGACAATCCATGCCTTCTCATCTCTAAGCTGAAAGACTTCTGGACAGACCTCTGCACATGCGCCGCAGCCTACACATGTATCCCAGTCAACAGCAGGTTTCAACATTATAACCCCTTCATATTTATTAATATTTTATCTGAATAGGCACTCTGAGTTACATAAAAAACTGTGAAATGTATCTCAATGCAAGAGAAACGATGACTATACCAAGCATGAGTTTAATAAACTTCTGGGGAACGAATTTTTGAAACCGTGCACCGAAGTAGATACCGATAAATCCTCCTGCTCCAAAGAGAAATCCGAGGAGCCAGTCAGGTGCTGTGACCATTCCAGCTTTTGCGGGAATGACGCTGTAAAAAATTACTCCTAAAACAGAAGTGATAAAGGTTCCCAGTAAGGCTGCTCCGGCAACTGTGTAAACAGGTAGATGAAAAACTGCAACGCAGAATGGTGCAATGATTGCGCCTCCGCCGATCCCATAAGTACCTCCGATTATTCCGACGAAAAAGGCGAGAAAGAACATAGCAACCGTACTGAATGAAAATATCTCACCCCAGAACTCGTATTCTACTTTTTTCAGACTTACTGAAATTGTTTTCACAACAGCCTCTGGAGGAAGGCCTGATGCTACTCTGCTTTTTTGTTGATCTTTAATCTGTTTTGCCCTCTCCTTAAATTTATCTTCCAATGCCTTCATCTTTGTTTTACTTACTTTTGCCTTGCCTGTAATTTCATAGAGTAGACGGACACCAATATAGAGCAATACACATCCGACAAAAAGTTTAAACGTCCTTGGATCGGGAAGATACCAAACTCTGAGATAATAACCTATGAAAACACCCGGTAGTGTACCTACAATGACAACCCAGGTCAGCGGCCATGCCATTCTGCCTTCCTTAAGATAACGGTAGACCCCGCTTGGGATTGCAACAATGTTATAGACAAAGTTCGTAGCACTCACAGAAGGGCTGGTAAAGTTAAGAACACTCATCTGAAACGGTAATAAGAGGAATGCACCTGAAACCCCGCCCATGGAAGTAAAAAAAGAGACAACCAGTGCAACAAGCGGCGGCAACAGGATATTAGTCTTCACGCCGGAAACAGGAAACAGCACATTTAAAAAATCCATGGGGTATTATACATAAACTTTGAAGTTAAAAGCTATAAGTTGGAAGTTAAAAGTTTAAAGAGAAATTTCAGAACTCTTAACTCTTAACTTTTAACTTTTAACTCTTAACTTTCTGTTCTTTAAATTGCTTTACAAATGGAAGCACTTCAAATTATCATTTATCCCGTTAAAAAGTTCTTACATTTGCGGCTAAGATGCTATAATAAAAGTATTAACATTTTAAAAATCATACTTTCTAACGGGATTTACTTATGAAGACAATCAAGATTGCCCTTGCCCAGATTAATCCTACTGTTGGCGGCATTGAAGGCAATGTCTTGAAGATTTGCGATTACATCCAGCAGGCAAGGGAAAAGAAATCTTCTCTGGTTATATTCCCCGAACTATCAATTACGGGTTACCCGCCTGAGGACATCCTCCTTAAAAGGCATTTCATAGACGATAACCTTGAGGCATTAAGCAGGGTTATTGAAAATACAAAAGATATAGCGGCTGTTGTCGGCTTTGTTGACAGAAAAGACAGTATTCTTTACAACGCTGCTGCGATAATCCAGAACTGCAGGATGATTGGCGTGTACCACAAGGTATTTCTTCCAAACTATGGAGTCTTTGACGAATACAGGTACTTCAGGGCAGGGACCGAAACCCCTGTCTATAGAATTGAGGATATAAATATCGGAGTGAATATCTGTGAGGATATATGGTATCCCGAAGGCCCTGCAAAGTATCAGGCTATTGCAGGCGCTGAGGTTATTTTTAACATAAATGCCTCCCCGTATCACATGGGAAAGTCTCACCTGAGAGAAAAGATGGTTTCTGAAAGGGCATCTGACAATAAAATAGTAATCGCATACCTAAACACGGTCGGAGGGCAGGATGAACTTGTTTTTGACGGAGGGAGCTTCATAACTGATAAAACAGGAGAGATTATAGTCAGGGGAAGGCAGTTTGAAGAAGAGATGATTATCTCGGAAATTGCATTGGACGGTTATAATCCCCCCATCCCCCCTTTAGAAAAGGGGGGCGAGGGGGGATTTGAAGAAGAGGTTTATAAAGCGCTTGTTTTAGGCACGAGAGATTATGTTATTAAGAATGATTTTAAGCAAGCTGTCATAGGTTTAAGCGGCGGAGTTGACTCTGCGCTCGTAGCTGCAATTGCAGTTGATGCCATAGGCAAGGAAAATGTTACAGGCATCTTTATGCCGTCTCCGTATACATCAAAAGAGAGCAGGGAGGACGCCTATGGACTCTCTAAAAACCTTGGCATTAAAATAATTGAAGCGCCTATCAGCAATATATTTGAAGTTTACCGTGAAAGTCTTAAAATGGAATTCAAAGGGCTTCCAGATGACAAAACAGAAGAGAACCTTCAGGCAAGGATAAGAGGAAATATACTTATGGCATTTTCCAATAAATTTGGATGGCTTGTTCTGACAACAGGGAATAAGTCTGAAATGAGCGTCGGATATGCTACACTTTATGGAGATATGGCAGGAGGTTTTGCAGTTATAAAAGACGTGCCTAAGACCCTTGTATATGAACTTTGCAAATGGAAAAATTCTAATGAGGGGAGGGCGGTAATCCCTAAAAGGGTGCTCTGGAAAGAACCTTCGGCAGAACTGAGACCTGATCAGAAAGACACGGATTCTCTGCCTCCGTATCCTGTGCTTGACCCTATACTCAAGGCATACGTTGAGGACGACAAAAGTTTTGAGGACATATTGTCATCAGGGTGTGAGATTGAGTGCACAAGGAAGGTCATAGAGATGATAGACAGGAGTGAATATAAAAGAAGGCAGTCTCCTCCGGGAATAAAAATAACACCGCGGGCATTTGGCAAAGACAGGCGATTCCCGATAACAAATAAGTACCGGAGTTATTAAGGGAGAAAGGTAATAAGCCTGAAAAAGGGCTGATATATTGAGGGAGTTATGAAATTAAGACCGGTTGCACTCGGAGTTGCACTTGGATCAGTTTGGGGCGTTTCGCTGTTTATAATAACATGGATTTCCTATTACACAGGCTACGGCAGGCTTTTTCTGGAAGTTCTTGCGCAATCCATATATCCGGGTTACACCATAACTCCGCTTGGAAGTTTTCTTGGGCTGCTCTATGGTTTTGCTGACGGCTTTGTGAGCGCGGCGCTGATTGGCTACATCTATAATAAAGTTGTGAAGTGAGGGGAAAATGTCAAAGGTCTATTTTGCATCAGCAAGGATAAAAAAATGGAAATATGCTGACAGCATGCCAGGCAAACTCGAACGTCTGCTTAAGGAAGTTAATCTCTCAGCCTATTTTGATAAGGATGAATGGATAGCAGTAAAAACTCATTTTGGCTCAGAAGGAGCACACAGGGTTGTAAGGCCTGTGTTTTTGAGGAAGGTTGTGGATGCTTTGAAAGGTATAGACGCCAAGCCTTTTGTGACAGATACCGTACGTATAAAGGGGCTGGATTACCTTGAGGTTGCAAACCAGAACGGAATAAATTCACTCTCAGTTGGAGCGCCTGTTGTACTTGGTGACGGACTTTACGGAAATGACAATATAATGGTAAAAGCAGGCGAAATCCTTGGGGAAATAGCGGTTGCAAGCCTTATCTATGATGTTCCTGCAATGGTAGTTTGTTCACATGTAAAAGGGCATATTCAGGCAGGCTATGCCGGCGCAATTAAAAACCTTGCCATGGGAGGGGTAAGTTCCGGTCACAGGCACTGCGGCTGGAAGTGCGGAAGAGGCGCAATGCATTCAATAGGCGAGGGCAGATTAATATGGGATGAAGAAAAATGCGAACTCTGCCTTCAATGCGAAGAAATCTGCCCTCTTAAAGTGATAAAGTTCGAAAATGAAATGTTTGGCTACAGCGAAGATGACTGCTGGAGGTGCGGCAGGTGCACAAGGGTTTGTCCGGAAGGCGCCCTGATGCTGCCGGGAGACGATGAAAGATTCATGAAGGCCCTCGCAGAGGCTGCTAAGGCTGTTTTAAGTACGTTCAAGCCCAATAAGGTGATTTATATAAACTTCCTTACAGAAATACAGCCAGAATGTGATTGCATGCCGGCTGCTGATGTGCCGGTCATACAGGATCAGGGAATCCTTGTATCAGACGATATTATTGCAATAGAGCAGGCGACAATAGATATGCTTTTGAAGGCAAAACCGCTGCCTCAGTCAGCTGCTGACGAGATTGAAGAGAAAACAGATGATATCCTTTTTGACCTGACTAAAAGACCATACAGGATACAAATAGAAGAGGCGGGCAGGCTCGGGCTTGGAAGCAGAGATTACGAGCTTATTGAAATTTAAAGCAATTCCAGATACTTCCTTAAAAAGACAGTGGAGCCATCAGCTAACCCCACACCTCAGAAACTCAACCAGCATTAGGCATCTCGTGGTTTTGCTTATTTATTGATTTAACATAATATATCTTATCAGACATATGCTATAAACAAAGGTTGTTAGTAAGCTGTTATTAATGCGACATATAATGCGGCTCAGACCAATGTCTGTATAGGTTTCTACGGATTTGAATGAGTTATAGGCAGGCTGAAATATCTTTAAAATCAATTAGTTATGAGAAAAGATTGGGATGCCGATAAGCTTGCCCTTTTGAACGCCCCGAATCCTTACAGCAATAAGGGATCCGCGAGAATGCTGATTCGTGGGCACTATAACTTTAAAGTGATTACTGGTTGTCCCGGAGCATGTACCATCCATATTGTTCTCTTCAATTAGAACATCAAGGGCTTTGCCGGCTTGCTACTCCTGTCGTCTCCGCTCTGGAGAGGTATGTGCAAATGATTGCAATGATTGCATATCCTCTTGTCTGTAAGAAGGTCAAGAAGCTCGTCATCTATTTCACGAACCTCTATCGAACTAAGGCGTATTCTCATAATTGTCGTTTGTTTTAAAATAGTTTCAAGAAGTTCTGAAAGTCTTACTTTAGGTTTTAAATCAAGACACGCTCCTTTGCAGGTGTTATTAGCTTTGACTTGTGAGCCTGCCTTCAAGAGAGTGCCTCATTGCCATTCTAATCTCAACATTGACTAACTTGCCAATGAGTGACTCATCACCCTCAAAATTAACTATTTTGTTTGTCCTTGTCCTGCCTGTTATCTTTCCCTTGTCTTTTTTACTTGCACCCTCAACAAGCACTTCCTGAAGTGTCCCCTTGAGCGCTTCATTCTTCCTTAAAGTAATGTCGTCTTGTAGTCCGAGTATCTCGTTAAGCCGCTGCGACTTTATCTCCTCGTTAATACTTCCTTCCATCTCTGCGGCTTTTGTCCCTTGGCGTGGAGAAAATTTAAAGGCAAATATGCCGTCAAATTCAATGCTTCTTAAGGCTTTAATGGTCATGGAATGGTCATTGTCTGTTTCAGAGGGAAAACCTGCAATAAGGTCTGTTGTTATTGCAATGTGCGGGATACTTTCCTTGAGTTTTCTGACCTTTTCAAGATAGTCCTCATAGGTATATCCCCTGTTCATAAGCTTGAGTATTCTGCCTGAACCTGACTGGAGCGGCAGGTGAATATGTTCACAGGTTTTTGGTAATTCCTTAATGCATAAAATAAGTTCATCAGAAAGGTCCCGGGGATGCGATGTGACAAACCTTATCCTCTCAACCTCTTTTATGGTGTCTATTTTTCTCAGGAGTCCGGGGAAATTAGTATCGCTATTATAAGAGTTAACATTCTGCCCGAGAAGAGTTACTTCCTTAAATCCTTTTTCAGCCAGCTCATGTATTTCTTTATACATATTTTGACTTGGCCTGCTCCTTTCTCTGCCCCGCGTATAAGGCACTATGCAATAACTGCAAAAATTATTACACCCGTACATTATGGATACCCATGCCTTAATATTTTCCTTTCTCTCTGCAGGAAGGTCGGTGTGTTGAATCTCAGGGTTATCTTCAATGCAAACCATAGCATTTGTTGTTAACATAGCGCTTAATTTGTGGATATTCTGGGGGCCAAACACATAATCCACATGAGGGCTCCTTTTAAGTATATCCCTCCCCCTCTGCTGTGCAATGCAGCCCGCAACAGCTATCTTAAGCAATGGGTTTTTACTTTTTAATAATTTTATCCTTCCGAGCTCGCTTCTGAATTTTTGTTCTGCCTTCTGCCTTATACTGCAGGTATTAAAGATTATGAGGTCTGCATCTTCTGTATTTGCAGCCTCAGCATAGCCTCCAGCCTTCAGAATGCCGGCCATCTTCTCAGAATCATGGACATTCATCTGGCATCCGAATGTATGAATATAGACTTTTCGAGGCATCTTAAAATTTAACATGCGGGATGAACCTGTAGCAAGGGAGGCATGAATAAGGAGGCTGTGATTGGATTGAGGCAAGATTCACGGGTCTGTCAGAATAGGGGCTGAAGTCTCTACGAAGTGGAGCGGATAGCCCCGCATGAGAATTTGTAAGAGGCTGATATATAGTAATAACATCTGCACCATTGAAATGGTAGTTTAATATTGCCGAAAAACAGACACAGCCTCCTTCAATATCAGGCGGCTTTTTTAACGTATATCTCTTTTGCAATGTCAGGATCTATTGCGATTGCCGTCTCTTCAACCTGAATAACAAGGGAAGGTTTTTTCTGCAGAAGTTTTATTACGCTTCCGGCAGTTATCCCCATAGAGCTGAGCCTGTTTAGCCTTGATGTTTCGGCTGATACTATAAAAACTATCCTTCCTTTCAGCCCAACTTCAAAGTCGATCAGCCTGACAACCATTGGTTCTATCTCTATTTTATACTTCTTGCAGCATTCGCCTCTTGGTATTGGCTTTCCATGAGGGCATTTTGGAGGATGCCCAAGAAAAGTGCAGACGCTTTCTGTCAATTCTTCGCTGAGTATATGTTCCATCTTGCATGCATCTGCTTCAACGGAGTTCACAGTAAGCTCAAAGACCTCGGTAAAGAGCTGTTCTGCAAGGCGATGCCTCCGTATAAGTCTTTTTGCGAGCATACGGCCTTTTTCTGTGAATCCGACCTTGTCTTCCTTTTCCTTAAGAATGATAAGATTGTTTTTTATCATTTCATTAATCAGCTCATCAAAATTAACATCATCGGAGTTTAATTTAAACCTGTTGAACTCTGTACGCCCTTCTTCTTCAAGCAGCCATATAAGTTCTAATGCTTCATCTATTCTTTCCTGCTCCATAATATACCTCAAAACATGAGCAGTAGCTCAGCAGAGCAGTAGTTCTGCTGCGCTGCTGTTCTGTTGCTCTATTGCTCTTTAAAAGGCAGCGCTAAATCCATTACCTTATCAAAACTTTTTCTGTGAATAGGGCAAGGCCCATAACTGAGTAATTTTTCCATATGTTCTTTTGTGCAGTATCCTTTATGCTTCTCAAAACCATATTCAGGGTAGATTTCGTGATATTGCTGCATCAGCCTGTCCCTTGTGACTTTTGCAACTATTGATGCCGCTGCGATAGAGGCGCTGACAGATTCCCCCTTTATCGGAGAAATTTGCTTAATATGCACATGGAGCAACTTCACGGCATCTATAAGTAAAAGGTCAGGTTCTGCCGAGAGGGCTTTTATTGCCTCTTCCATCGCATGTTTTGTCGCCCTGAGAATGTTAATCTTGTCTATTTCCCCGGCATCTACTATTCCTACGCCGATGTCAAGGCAGCAACCCAATATATCGTCAAACAGGCTTTCTCTTTCGGCTTCAGGCACTTTCTTTGAATCCCGCAATCCCTTTATCGTTTTACCATCAGGCATGACCACGGCAGAAGCCACAACCGGACCTGCCAATGGCCCCCTTCCTGCCTCATCTATCCCGGCAATCCTGCAAAACCCCTTTTGCCTCAGGGATTCATCATACCGGAAGATATCCATTAAGCCCCTTGTTTTACAAATTCTCTTTCTTTCTCTTTTATACGTGTGCCCTTGCCTTTTTTACCTCTCAGATAGTAAAGCTTAGCCCTTCTTACCGAACCCTGTTTAATTACTTCAATCTTATCTATGTTTGGAGAATAGAGCGGAAATATCCTTTCAACTCCGATGCCAAAAGATATCTTTCGGACCATAAAAGACTTTCTTGTTCCGCCGCCGCGCCTTGCGATAACAACGCCCTCAAAAGGCTGGAGCCTTTCCTTGTCTCCTTCAACAACCTTTACGGATACCTTGACAGTGTCACCGACATTGAACGTGGGGACTTCTTTCATATATCCTCTTTCAATTGATTCAATCATATTCATGGTTTTTCCCTTCCTCCTTTATCTCAGAAACCAATTTATAATCCTCGTCTTTCAATCCCGATACACATCGGGACATAAGATCAGGCCTTCTGGCAATGGTTAACCTTAAAGCCTCTTTTCTTCTCCACTGAGATATTGCCCTGTGATTTCCTGACAGCAAAACCTCTGGCACCTTAAGTCCTCTGAAATCAGGAGGCCTTGTGTAATGCGGATATTCAAGTATCCCGCAGGCAAATGATTCTTCTTCAGCAGAGCGCTCATCTCCAAGCACGCCGGGGATAAGCCTGACAATGCTGTCTATTATAACCAAAGCAGGCAGTTCTCCGCCAGTCAATACATAATCGCCTATGGAAATCTCCTCATCAACAAGACTTCTTACCCTTTCATCTATAGCCTCATACCTGCCGCATATAAGAATCATATTTTGATTTTGTCTGGACATAGAAAGCGCCATATCTTGATTAAATGTCTTCCCATGGGGAGTTAGCATAACAATACGCCTTGGAATTCCATCGGATTTAATATGTTCCACAGCGCTGAAGAACGGCTCAGGCTTCATCACCATGCCCGCTCCGCCGCCATAAGGATAATCATCCACAGTCCTGTGCCTGTCAGTTGTAAAATCCCTCAGATTATGGACCTTTACTTCAATAATGTTTCTTTCCGCTGCTCTCTTAAGGATGCTCTCGTTGAGGTAGGCATTAAAGATCTCAGGAAAGATTGTAATTACATCAAATCTCATCTCTACGAGTCTCCGACTGGCATCTATTTCTTTTTCTCTTTTTCCATGTCGGCTTTCTTTTTCATCATTCCCTCTGCCTTTTTCTCATTGCCTGTTTTCCGGTATGCATCCGACATGGAATCCAGCGCCTCTGAAGTCCCTTCCGTATCCCCGGCGCTGCTGCTAACATCATAAGCCCTCATATAAAAAATTACGGCATCCTGAAAATGCCCCTGTTTTAAAGAAAGCATTCCTATTCCCCTGAGAGTCATGGCAATTTTTTTGCTGTCTCCAAGCTCCTTGTCAATCTCAAGTGATTTCTTGTATAACTCTCTTGATTCTGAATAAAGACCCTTCTGTGCATTTATCTCCGCCATCAGCCTTAAAGAATTAGACTCCTCAGCCCTCTGCTTGTTTTCCCTGTTGAGCCTAAGCGCAGTATTTGCCATTGCAACAGCTTCGTCGTATTTGCCTTCTGCAAAGGAAATTCTCCCCATCAGATTCCATCTGCTTCCTTCGCGAGGCCCTTTATTCAAAGACAAAGACTTGTCAACCCATTCTTTTGCTTTTGCGGTATTTTTCCCTTTTAAATAAATCCTTGCCTTCTCATACGCTGCATCTGACCTGATGTCATTGCTTATATCAGGCATGGAAAAGGCTATATCGACAAATTCATGCGCGCTTGAGGTATTGCCTTTTTTCTGATATAGCACAGCTATATTTATAAGGTTAACGGCTATTCCCTCTGTATTTTCAATTGAACGGTTTACCTTCAGGGCTTCCATGTAATAACCCAAAGCCTTTTCATAATCGCCATTCTCTAAAGCCTTAGTTGCGTTTTGGTTGTATTCAATTGCCTTAATATGAACTGTGGACAGCGTTTGAGTTTGAGCGCCGCCACAGCCAAAAAAAGTGAACAGTGAACAGTGAACAGTGAACATCAAAACGAAAGTGACCAGTGACCTGTAAGTATTTATGAGTTTTGATTTTTTTGACTGACACCTGACACCTGACACCTGACACTGTTTATTCATAGCTGTCTCCATGAATAAGGCTGTCCTTTGGCTTTTCAATAAAGAGGCGTATAGGCCATATCTGCTTTAAAGACTTTACAACTTCATTAGTGTCGCTCAGTGCGTCCTCGCCTTTATTTAAAAGAGGCGGCACTTTTGGGGCAGCTTTCTCTACCGCATCCCTGAGGTTTGCCGTTGTTTTCTCTGCATTATCCATTGTCCTGTTAAGTTTATCGATTACAGGATTTATTTTATCGTTCATAGACGAGACAGTTTTATCAATATTTTTAAGGGCTTTTGAAGCATCAGACGAAACGCCTGAAATATTACTGTCAGCGTTCTTTAAAAGCTTGTCAGCATTTTCCTTTGTTGCATTAAGGCCGGAAGACAATGTTTTAAGGTTTGCAATGGTCTGCTTAATGTCGCCCTTCGGATCATTTATATAGGTTATGATATCTTTAATCTCGCCTATTACCGGACGCATCTCTTCCGCAATTTCATCAAGTCCCCTTGCCTTCTCATTCTGGATAACGCCTCCGTCCCAGATAACAGGCTTATTAGTACTGCCCACGCTAATGTCTACAACGCCCTCGCCTATGAAGCCTTCTTTCGTAAGCATTGCCTTTGAATCCTGCCTTATCCATTTGCTGTATTTCTTGCTGATTAAAAGAGTGACTTTAACCTTTGCATTTTCATCAAGCGACATGGAATCTATTTTTCCGATCTTAAATCCTGAAAGCTTGACAGGCATGCCCTCAAAAAATCCCGTGCCTTTATCAACCGTAAAATTAATCCTGTATTTAGCCGTAAAGATGCCGCGTTCAATTCCAATAGAAACCACGGTAGCAATTATGCCTGCGACTGCAATAATAAAAAACAATCCGACTTTTCCTTTCAGCTTCATGAATCTCGGGTCAGTTTCTTTCATAAAATTTTCCCTTCTTTAACGTGTAAATGCTGTCTGCTCTGATATAATCCAGTAACCCTTCGTCCATGTCAAGAAACAGAGATGCCCTGCCCTCTTTTTCACGCTGGAACGCAGTAATGGTTTCCAGCGCTTTACTTCTGATATCAGAACTTAAGCCTTCAAAAACTGAATCGTAAATAATCAAATCAGGTTCCATAAGCATTGCCCTTGCAAACCCTACAAGCCTCTTTTTGTAGACCGGCAAAGGACCCGGAAGTATTGTCAGGTCATCATCATAGCCTATTTTACCCAAAATGCTTATCATTTTCTCATCCATGTCATGATGTGATAAGGATGAATGATAAGACAAGGGCAGCATTATGTTTTCCCAGACCTTGAGATTGCTTATAAGCCCCCCATTGTTCAAAACGATACCCATTCTTTTCCTCGCTGCATTGAGCTCACTATATGAAAAAGATGATACCTCTTTTCCAAAAATAAAAATCTTACCTGAATCCAGCCTTGTCAGCCCTGTGAATATTCTCAGGAGAAGGTTTTTCTCGAACTCGGTTTCTGTCAAAACAACACAGGCCCTTCCACCGGAAATAGCCAATGAAGCGCAATCTAAAAATCCCTTAAGGCTTGCACATTCAAGTGTAATCATAGGAAAAATATAAGGGTTATTATACCATCAAAGATAAACACAAAAAACAGACTCTGCATTGTCGCCTTTGTTGTTGCCTGTGGTATTTTGGTTATGCTACCGCTGACCTTAAGTCCCTGAGAACAGCTCACCGCTGAGATTACCAGCCCGAACAGAAGGCTTTTCACAAGAGATGCGGATAACTCCGGGATGGTTAGAGAAGTCAGTATCCCTGTCGTATGCTGCTCAAATGGAATGCCCCAGAATAGCGATGTGACAGTTATGCCTCCGAGTATGGCTGCAAGTTCAAAATAAAAAGTTAGCATGACCGCTGACAATGTAAGCGCAGTGATCCTTGGCATTATCAGGTATCTCTCAGGGTCTATGCCCATCATTTCAATGTTTGCTATTTCGCCCTGCGCATTCATAGAGCCAAGTTCTGCGGATATTGCGGTAACGCTTCTTGCAATCACTACTATTGCGGCGAATAACGGGCCTAACTCTCTGATTACAACCCAAACCAGTATTTTCCCTATAAGCTCTCCCCTTCCGACGCCTATGAGGCTTGTAATCTGGCTTATTATGACAATCCCGATTAACAGCCCTATGATTACCATCTTGCCTAAAGTCTCAATTCCGGCAAAGTATATCTGCCTGAAGAAAACAGTGCGCACAGGGCTGATTCTAAGAGAAGGAAGATTTTTAAATGCATTAAGGATAAGGTTGAAAAGGTCAGAAAGATAAAGTATTGTGTCAAGAATACTCTCAGTTATACTTTTTGTTTTCATCTCAAATTATAAACCGCATTATCCTTTCCAAAATTGATTATCAGTGGCGTCTGTGAGTGGCCTATTTTCTTGGATATATCTGTTGTGGTCTGTTTTGAGTATTCTCCAAGTTCTGTGAGTGAGATTTTATTGTCTTTGTTTTTGTCTGCATTTTTATTATTGTTTAATCCGTCAAGTAGTGTGTATGTGAATAAACCATTCCCCTGATATCCGTCCATAGCCTGTTCTTTTGAATTGGCTGATGCGTATATGTGAAGCCCCATCTTTTTTGCAAGCACTGACATCCTTGCATCATATAATCCGCTCACGATATAATCCACGCCTCCTGCATGGCATGTGTCAAAGATGAATAACTGTGAGAGGGATTTAATCTTCTTGGATATTTCAACTATTTCATTTGAGCTTATCATTGTGCCTTCATTTACAGTGCCGTCATATTCATTGGTAAGCATGTAGTATTGGTTCTGTAAAAGTATCCCGTGCCCTGCTACGAATAGTATAAAGCTGTCTGTCGGCTTTATCTTGCTTGAAAGTTCATTGATTCTGCTTATTATGTTTGTCTTTGTTGCTTCTTTGTCTGTGATGGTTATATTATGAATATGTTGGGGTTTATATAAAGTCTCTGCTTGTTTTAATATCCTCTCTTTTATGTCTTTTGAGTCTTTTACCGCGTATTTGAGGTTTATTGTGCTGTCTTTGTACTGGTCTATGCCTATTGAAAGGATGTAGAGATGGGGTTCTTCTGGTTTTATTGCTGATGTGAATTTTGCTGTCTGCATGTAGCCCTGGACTGTATTGTCTTTATTGAATGCTGTAACACTTATCTCGTTTTCTCCTGATACAGCCTCTATCTCCTTACAGTCATTGAAGACATCCCCTTTTGATTTGGTTGTAACGGGACTAAGCTCCGCCTTTTCCTTTATCTTTACGCTCCTCATGTCTTCATAGATTGTCTTGCTGTTTATCTGAGCCAATTGCATCTTGTCAGATGTCTTTGCTGTCTCTTTATAATATCCGTCCGATTCTATGAGTTTGCCGTTATGGAATAGCCTTACTTCACCAATTCCTCCGCCTGTGCTTTTTGCCTGATAGCAGACCTTTGCTTTTGGAGATGTCGGAGATGCTGTGATAGGGCTTATCTCTACTACAGGCGGAGGACTTTTGATTGCGTCTTTCATCGTGATTGTTATCAAGTCCTTAATGTCTTCACCTCTTAACTTGGCAGCTACTATGTCGGGACGGTAGAAGACATCGTAGAATGCCCCAGCCGTATACACACTTTCTCCCAGCATGACGTTCAGGTACTTATGGCCATTGGCCGATGCATTGTAATAGCCCTCGGTTGTGATTGCCAGCCATTCGCCATCCTCAAAACCAATCATCACAGCAATTTCTTCGCTGGTTGCAACATTCCAGATTCTGACCGAGGCATCTCCTGCCCCTGAAATAATATATTTTCCATCAGGGAAAAAGGCTACCGATATAACATAACCCGAATGCCCTGTAAATGTCCTTATCTCCTTTCCTGTTGCAATATCCCAGAGCTTAATGGTGTTGTCCCAGCCTCCCAATAGGGCATATCTGCCATCGGGAGAAACGGCTATCGAACGAACAACATATGCCGAACGCTTTAATTCCATAGACATATCCGCGCTTTTTAAATTAACAACCGGAATGCTTATAGCGCTTGTAGCGCACGAGACAAGAAAGAGGATTGAAAGAACAAGCAAGCTTCCCGGCAGGGTTATTTGTTTGAATATTTTCATTTCACCCTCCCTTAATTCAAAGGTTGCTTAATTTTTAATATTCCGCTTCTCTTTTTGAGCTTTTCTTTCAGAAAAGCCAAATCCATTTTATCTTTGTCTCTAATTGTATCTTTCAACTTAATTAAAGCCTCAACATCCAAAACAGGAATCTCATTCCCGAGAACCTCAAATTGCACAATATGCTTACTGAGACTTTTAAAGTCTGCAACGTTACCTATTCTTGCCATTAAATCAATGCTTACTCCATCAGGGGAAACATAGCGCACAACCGAATATTCAGCAATATCATGATGCTTGATTTCATCAATGGATTTGTCATTGAAAATCTTCCTTAAGACATTCTTTATTTTTCTTATATTTTCGTCAGAATCTTCTATTAAAAAGTCTATGTCATTTGTAAGCCGTGGGAACCCATGTATTATTACTGCCCACCCGCCAATCAGAACATATGAAATGCCCTCAGAATTAAATGCCTTGCAAACATCAAAAAGAATTTTGTCTATATTCTTTTCAACAGCCAATTTTCCATGTCCTTTTGGGCGTCTTTGAGGGATTTATACTTGTGAACGCCGCGCGGGAAGTCTTTGATTATTGCCTTTTTAAACATTGTGCTGTTTAAAGACAAAACCATTTTGAAATAATTATCATCAGGCATAAAATTCCAGAGATTCTTTTCTGCATCTTCAAACGTCTTATACTTTAAAACAGGCATATATATCTCCTCCCCTTTCTAAACATCTTTTTGTGGTTGTAATTATACATTACCACAAAATTATGCCCGAATAGCAGCAGCATACTGTTACTTCCCTGTCCTTACCACTACCTTTTCCTCAAAAAACTCTGAGGCGGGTTGCTCCTTCCCCTCGCCCTTTCCTACAATCTTAACACCCCTTGTCTTATTTCCTATATCCTGTGGCTTTGTAGTTACAAGAGATACTCCGCCCTCTGCCTTCAGATCTATATCCCCAAGCTGAGAGACACTTGCATATACCATAATGCTTTCCTCGCCAAATGGCGGGCTCACTTCAAGCTCATACCTGTCATTACCTGACGGTATTTCATACACAGCTCCCCCATTAAAGTAGTTGTCTTGTCTGTAAGGATTAGGAAGCAACTGCAGTATTTTGCCCTTAACATCTTTATACAAAATACGGGCGTAAAAGGGCTTGTTGCCCTGGAGATAAATTTTTATCCTGTCCCCATGTTTATATTCCTTCTTGTCAGTCCATACCTTGAAGCTTAAAGGTGCAGATGGGTCATCAATGGTTTCCTGAGAGACTTTTTTCATTGCCTTTTCATCGGGAATAACATCTGCTTTAATCCTTATCTTGTAGCAATCTCCCAGTGCTGGGTCTTTATACCATCCCTTCTCAATCTCCTGAATGACCTCAACAGTCGCATTTGCATATGCAGACGTTAAATCCTTTTCAAGCGCAAAATCCTTTACATGGGTTTCGCTCTTTATATATGTAGAAACCTGTTCTATTGCCTTCCGTTTTGCATCCGCCATCGCAGATTGTTCTGTCTGCTTTTTGGACTTGTCCTCTCCCATGCATGCATAACCCTCAGACTCCTTGATTGTTGATTGTGCTGCATACAAATTAGAAGTCATGAAAACAAGAAAAAAAGCAGAATAAATATTTTTTGCATAAAGCCTCCTTTTTATTTTGCAATCACCAATGGAAAATCCATTCCCCTTGAATCCACCACTGGATACTGTGCCTCCTGTTTGCTGAATATTTTTTAGCTTATACTCACCTTAAATTATACACAGGGTTGTCCCTGCCGAAGTTTATAATTAGCGGCGTCTGTGCATGGCCGGTTGTCTTTGAAGTATCAATAGTTTTCACCTTTGAATATTCACCGAGTTCTGCAAGGCTTACCTTGCTGTCGCTGTTTTTATCAGCGCTTCTGTTGTTGTTTAGACCGTCCAGTAGTGAGAAGGTAAACAATCCATTGCCCTTGTACCCGTCCAATGCCTCCTGAACAGAGTTTGCCGACGCATATATGTGAAGCCCCATCTTCTT
>JAHILQ010000207.1 GCA_018896985.1 Nitrospinota bacterium | reverse complement strand
TAAGGAAGGATTTTTCAAGTTTGTCTTTGTCCTCGGACTTATTGTATTTCTTATGTATGCAGGTTTCCAGTTCGGAATGCCTTTTTACAGGTATACATCGTTCAAAACAGATGCAAAAGAGATTGCAAGGGTTAGTGTCAGCGGAGATGTTGAAAGGACAAGGGCGCAGGTTTTTGAGCGGGCACAGGAATTAAATATCCCAATAAAAGAGAAGGATATAGAAGTTATGAAGACAACCCGGGGCATGAGGGTGAAAACCTCTTGGTCAGAAACAGTGGATATATTGGGGATGTATCAGAAAACCTTTGACTTTAAAATTGATTTAGAGGAGTGATTTGTTTACAGGTCTTATAATTGAACTGGGAGAAATAACATCCGTCAGGACGCGCAGCGGAGGCGCAGTGCTTTCACTCAAGACCCGGGAGGCGGCATCTTCGGCAAAACTTGGAGACAGCATTTCCGTGAACGGCGTGTGCCTTACTGTCATAGAGAAAAACTCTGACCTGCTCGCAGAGTCGAGTATCCGACTTTCTTTCGACCTCTCTGACGAAACTCTTCGCAGCACAAATCTGGGCAGACTTAAAAGAGGAGACAGGGTTAACCTTGAGATGTCATTGAGCCCTGATTCAAAGATTGGAGGCCATTTTGTTACAGGGCATGTTGATGCAGTCGGGACCATACGCTCAAAGGTAAACATTGGCGATATGCTTAAGATTGAAATCAGCGCTCAGGCAAAGGTAATGAATTTTATCGTAGAGAAAGGCTCTGTTGCTGTTGACGGGATAAGCCTTACAGTTGTTGATGTGTTAAGTGACGGTTTTACAGTTGTTATTATTCCGCATACGGCAAAGCTCACTACAATCGGATTCAAGGGTACAGGAGATACCGTAAACATTGAGACTGATATTTTAGGTAAATATGTTGCAAAGTTTTTGAATAAACAAAAAGATGCGACTTTTATGCATACCCTTAAGGAAGAAGGTTTCGCATAAGTATAATGCATATAAAAAAGTTCATTAATGAAAACCACGCGGTTTGTCATTCCCGCTTCTTTTTCTGTCATTCCGACTTGTTCGGAATCCCTCTTAAAGAAAGATTCTGGACAAGCCAGAATGACAAACGGACAAGCCGGCATGACAGAAAATCGAGTTTATGGACAGGCTATAGTCGAGTATAAAGGAGCGTTGAATCATGGAAAAATATAAATTCAATACAATAGACGAGGCAATAGACGATATAGCAAAAGGCAGGATGGTTATCCTTGTAGATGATGAAGACCGTGAAAACGAAGGAGACCTCTGTATGGCAGCGGAAAAGGTAACGCCGGAGGCAATTAATTTCATGGCTAAATACGGAAGAGGGCTCATATGTCTTTCACTTACGCCTGAGCGCGTAGAAGAACTGAAACTTCAGATGATGACAGATGACAACACCTCGCCTTTCGGCACTGCATTCACAGTTTCAATAGAGGCTAAAAGAGGGGTTACAACAGGCATCTCTGCTTCTGACAGGGCAACTACAATACTCACAGCAATAAATCCAAATACGAAGCCTGAAGATATTTCAAAGCCGGGGCATGTATTCCCTTTGCGGGCAAAACGAGGCGGAGTGCTCAAGAGAGCCGGACAGACAGAGGGTTCTGTTGACCTTGTAAGGCTTGCAGGGCTTTACCCTGCAGGCGTTATCTGCGAGATTATGAATGATGACGGCACAATGGCAAGGGTGCCCCAGCTTACGGAATTCGCAAAAAAGCACAGCATGAAAATAGTGACAGTGAAAGACCTCATTAAATACAGGATGAGGGCTGAGCTTTTCGTAAGGCGTATAGTAGTGACAAAGCTGCCGACTGATTTCGGCGGAGATTTTACGGCTGTTGCGTATGCCAATGATGTGGACAGCAATGTTCATATCGCCCTTGTCAAAGGTGAGATAAAGCACGAAGACGAGGTGCTTGTGAGGGTACATTCAGAATGTCTTACAGGTGATGTGTTTGGTTCAAAGAGATGCGACTGCGGAGAGCAGCTCAAAAAGGCAATGGAACTCATAAGAAAAGAAGGTAAGGGTGTTGTCTTATATATGAGGCAGGAGGGAAGGGGTATCGGGCTCGTTAATAAATTAAAATCATACGAACTTCAGGATAAAGGACTGGATACGGTTGAGGCGAATATAAAACTCGGATTTAAATCTGACCTCAGGGATTACGGCATAGGCGCACAGATACTTGTTGACCTTGGAGTAAGAAAGATGCGGCTGATGACAAACAACCCGAGGAAGATTATAGGGCTTGAGGGATACGGGCTAAAGGTAGTGGAGAGGGTTCCTATAGAGACAAAGCCGCATGATAAAAATATAATTTATCTCAACACAAAGAAGAAGAAATTAGGGCATATACTGAACAGCGTGTAAGAGAGTATAATCAGGCTTTTTACCCTGC
>JAHILQ010000206.1 GCA_018896985.1 Nitrospinota bacterium | reverse complement strand
GGTGGACAGTCCCGGCGGGGCTGTTGCGCCATCACAGGAAATATACGAAGAGGTTAAAAAAGCAACGCTGAAAAAGAAGGTCATTGTATCAATGGGATCTGTCGCGGCATCAGGCGGCTATTACATCTCAGCGCCTGCTGACAGGATCATTGCAAATCCCGGGACATTAACAGGTTCTATCGGTGTAATAATGGAGATCCCCAATATAGAGGGGCTTATGAATAAAATCGGCGTAAAAACAGAGGTCATCAAGAGCGGCAGGTACAAGGATATTGCATCTGCGTTCAGAAAAATGGGAAAAGAGGAAAGACTGATACTGCAGGGTGTGCTTGATGATGTGCACGAACAATTCATCAAGGCTGTCTCTGATGGCAGAAAGATTCCATTTGATGAGGTAAAAAAAATTGCTGACGGCAGGATATTTACCGGCAGGCAGGCAATGGAAGCGCGGCTCGTTGATGAACTCGGCACCCTTGAAGACGCTATCGCCGCTGCAGGCAGACTTGCCGGGATAAAAGGTGAACCGGAGGTAGTAACCAAAAAAGAGAAGTTTTCCATAACTGACATTCTCAGAGGCAAATTTCCCAAAGAACTCTCTGACATCTTCCCTACAGTAAAGATAAAATATCTGCTGGCGCCATAAAATGTGTAAACCACGTTAGAAATATTCAATTTCTAAACAGGGCAAAGCGCTAACTGCGGAGCATAAATAAAATGGACATAATAACTTCCCACATAAACGCTGATTTTGATTCCCTCGCTTCAATGGTCGCTGCAAAAAAACTCTACCCTGAGGCAGAGATAGTCTTTGCAGGCTCTCAGGAAAAAAAACTCAGGGATTTCATAGAGGCCTTCGAGCCTGTTGAGATCAAGCGGATTAAAGACATTGACCTGTCAAAGGTTACCCGGCTAATTATTGTTGACACTAAGAATCCTCCGAGGATAGGGCAGTTTGCAGAATTGATTTCCAAACACGGGATAAGCATACACATATATGACCATCATCCTCTTGCAAAAGGGGATATACGCGGCAGTCTTGAGATTATTGAGGAAGTCGGCGCTACAGCGACTATATTTTCAGAGATATTGAAAGATAGAAAGCTTCATCCCTCACCAATGGAGGCAACCATCATGTGCCTCGGCATATATGAAGAGACAGGCTCACTCCTTTTCCCATCCACGACAGAGCGGGACCTTCTTGCCGCCGCATATCTTATCAAACGCGGCGCTAATTTGAATATAGTCTCAAGTTTTCTCAGATTGGAAATGAGCCGTGAAGAACTTGACATCCTTAATGAACTTGTCCAGTCAGCAAAAGAAATAGTCAGCAGCGGAATAAGGATAAAAATAGCAAAGGCTTCCCGTGAGAGTTATCTTGGTGACGCTGCACATCTCGCACACAGGATAATGGATATGGAAGACATTGATGCATTATTCGTACTGCTCAGGATGGAAGGGAAAATACTTATAGTAGCAAGAAGCCGTGCGCCTGAACTCAATGTCGCAGATGTAATGAGAGAATTCAATGGCGGAGGCCATTCTACGGCAGCCGCAGCTACTGTAAAAGAGGAATCCCTTGAAATAGTTGAAGAAAGGCTCATGGGAGTTATACTGGATAATGTAAAACCCGTTAAGGTCGCATCCGATATTATGACAAGCCCTGTGGTAAGCATTAACTGTGACAGCGATGTAAAGGAAATAGAAACAATAATGACCAAATACGGCGTGAACGTTCTCCCTGTTATAAAAAACGCAAAGTATACCGGATTGATATCAAGGGAAATTGTCGAGAAGGCGCTTTTTCATGGATTTGGCAAAAGCAAAGCCATAGATTTCTGCACAACTGATGCGGCAACTGTCAGCACTGACACATCTATCAGGCAAATAGAACAGATGATGATAGAACATAATCAGAGATTTATGCCGGTAATAGAGAAAGGCAATATCGTAGGCGCAATAACAAGAACAGACCTCTTAAGAACCATCTATGAGGAATTTTTAAAACGGCGAAGGCTTGATAAATCAGATGCAAGAGAAACACCATCCATAGGGAGAAACATAGCCGTACTTCTCAAAGAAAAATTTCCGGCTGAAATATACGCCATCCTCAAACTTGCAGGAGAGATTGCGGATCAGCTCGGGATTAACGCATATCTTGTCGGCGGCTCGGTAAGGGATTTGCTCAGGGGAGAGGAAAATCTTGACATTGACATTGTTGTTGAGGGAGATGGAATTTCCTTTGCAAAATCATTTGGCAGGAAACTGAATGCAAAAGTAAGAACACACGAGAGATTCGGCACAGCCAAGGTTATTTTGAGTCCAGAGTTCGGAGTTCAGAGTTCAGGGACAGAACTCGAAACTCATCCCGAGCAACTCGGGACAAAACTCAAGATAGATGTGGCAACTGCAAGGACAGAGTATTACGAATCCCCGGCATCCCTTCCTAAAGTGGAAACTTCCTCAATAAAGAAAGACCTTTACAGGAGGGATTTCACAATCAACACCCTTGCCGTGAAACTTAACCTAAAGGATTTCGGACTGCTGATAGACTTCTTTGGCGGACAGCGTGACCTCAGAGAGAAAATCATAAGGGTCATACACAATCTGAGTTTCATAGAGGATCCCACAAGGGCATTCAGGGCAATAAGATTTTCAGAAAGATTCGGCTTTAAGCTCAGCAAACATACGGAAACCCTTATAAAGTCAACTCTCAAG
>JAHILQ010000205.1 GCA_018896985.1 Nitrospinota bacterium | reverse complement strand
TTGATCGGCCCTGAAGGGGGTTTTACAAAGGATGAGGTTGAACTTGCAGTCTCTAAAGGGTTGATTACTGTATCATTAGGAAAACGCATTCTTCGTGCCGAGACAGCGGCAATTTCAGCAGTGGCGCTTATTCAGTTTTTACTTGGAGATATTTAGCTCAGTCTTCTTTTTCTTTTATAGAGATTATCTTTTCCACAGGGATGGCTATCCAGCCTGACTCAGCCTCAATGTAGACTTCTGTTTCTCCGATCTCAATAAGCTTGCCTTTGTAAGTTGTCTCTAAAGCTAAAACTTCTACATCTTTCCCGACAAGGTCCTGCATCTAATCACCTCTCTTAACTTATGCCTTAAGCTTTTTGAATATTCTAATAGGTGTGCCTTTGAAAGAGAATCTTTCCCTGAGGCATTTTTCGATATATCTTACATAGGACTCTTTTATCCCTGCCGGATAGTTGCTAAAGATTACGAATGCCGGCGGCTCTGTCCCTATCTGGGTCATATAAGGAATCCTTACCTGTCTGCCTTTATACAGCGACAGAGGGACGCCTGAAGTGACCTCCTTTATGAATCTGTTTATCTCCGGTGTTGGTATCCTCTTTTTTCTTTCAGCAATTATTTCATCAATCACAGGAAATATCTTTGTTATCCTCTTCTTTTCCATGCCTGACACTGAAATTGCCGGCGCATGATTCAGAAACCACATTTTTCTCTGCAGTTCTGCAATAATTTTTTTATAGGCAGTTTCAGGTTCGCGCACAATGTCCCATTTGTTAAGGAGGAATATGGCGCCCTTTGCGCAGCTTTCAACAATGCCCGCAATTTTCTGATCCTGTTCTGTTATTCCGTCGGAGGCATCAAGAACGATGAGAGCAATGTCGCATCTCTCTATGCTCCTTATTGCTCTTACCGCTGAAAACCTTTCAATTGAAAATCCGAGTTTGCCTTTTTTTCTTATGCCGGCTGTATCAATTATCAGATATTTATTTTTATAGTATGAACAGACAGAGTCAACGGCATCCCGCGTAGTTCCCGGCAAAGGACTTACTATCATCCTCTTTTTGCCAAGGAGCGCGTTTACAAGCGTTGACTTGCCGACATTCGGCCTTCCGACAACAGCAATCCGAGGGTATGCTGATTCCTCTTTGCTTAATTGAGGCAGAAGTGAGGCAATCCTGTCCATGAGTTCTCCGAATTCATAACCTGTGGCAGCTGATACAGGAAGGAGTTCATCAGCGCCTAAGGCATAGAAATCATAGAGCCTGTCTTCTCTTTTAGGAGTGTCTATCTTGTTTACAACCCATAATATCTTTTTGCCTGAAGCCCGTAATGTTTTTGAGAGCTCAATGTCAGCAGGAGTAAGCCCTTCTTTACCGTCAAGGAGATGTATTATGACATCTGCCTCTTCAATCGCAAACGCTGCCTGCTCCTTCATCTGCTTTGAGATGTCCTCTGAGGGCTCGGTGTAAAATCCTCCTGTGTCAACTGCAATAAATGCCTTGTCTTCCCATACAGCTTCCATATAGTTCCTGTCTCTGGTGACGTCAGGCACATCTTCAACAATAGCTACAGAAGAACCGACCATCCTGTTAAAGAGGGTAGATTTGCCTACATTTGTCCTTCCAACAATTACAACATAAGGTCTTGCCATAGAATTTACCGATTATTAAATTTTACACCAAATGCAGCACAGTCAGATTTTCAGCTACGAAATCTCAAATATAAATTCAAGTTCAACAGGTGAATTAAGAGGAAGGACACTTACTCCGACTGCGGCTCTCGCGTGTCTTCCCACTTCTCCGAAAATCTCGAACATGAAATCAGAAGCGGCGTTAAGGACATTCGGCTGTTCTGTAAAACCGGGCGCTGATGAAACATAGCCTGTTATCTTTACACACCGCCTGATTTTATTAAGGGTTCCAAGATTTGATTTCAAAATTGCAAGGGCGTTTATAGCTGCTGTGCGCGCATCTTCCCTTGCTTCATCAACAGTCACCTTCTCTCCGACCCGCCCCTCTCTTGTAAGTTTGCCTTCGACTAAAGGCAGCATGCCGCTCAGAAAAACGAGATTGCCTGTCCTGACAAGCGGGACGTAAGAGCCAAAAGGCTTTGGCGCATCCGGCAGTTCAATGCCGAGTTGTTTCAGCCGTTCTTCAGGTGTCATCATAATCCCAGTTCCTCAGGAGTCCCAATCCTTCCGAGAACTGCTGATGCCGCGGCAACAGCAGGATTAGAGAGATACACTTCACTCTCAGGATGTCCCAT
>JAHILQ010000204.1 GCA_018896985.1 Nitrospinota bacterium | reverse complement strand
GGCAGTTAAAATACCTGTTATCGGCATGGGCGGAATAATGAACTCCTCTGATGCCATTGAATTCATGCTTGCAGGCGCAACAGCGGTTGCAGTCGGAACCGCAAATTTTATAAATCCGTCCGCAACCATTGATATAATTAACGGCATAGAATCATTTATGACAGAAAACAGCATAACTGATATAAAAGAACTTACAGGCGGAATAAAGATACAGTCCGTAAGAAGTGGAGAAAATGAGTTGTGAGAGCTTGGTTCTGGTTAACATTGATACTCACTCTACTATTCTTAATATCAATTGGAATATTAGAGGGGATGTTCTGGGTATGGCTCGGAATAATTATATGCTTGGTGATATATGGATTATGGTTTTACTATCTGTATATCTCCTGGAAGGAGAAGAGATTTTGAAAGCATAGATGGAGGCATCAGGTGCAGAATAATCCGATCATAACCCTTACATCCGACTTCGGTTATAAAGACCCGTTTGTAGGGATGATGAAAGGCGTAATATTATCAATCAACCCTCTGGCAATGGCTCACGCAAACCTTCTCTTCTTTCTCTATTTTTAAATCTCAATTATGACAGCGTCTTCATCGCATTCGGGGAAACGGGGACATCTCAGACAGTCTCCCCATATCTTCTGAGGAAGCTTTGATTTATCAATGCCCTTAAAGCCGTTATTCCTGAAAAACTCAGGCTGATAAGTGAGAGCAAACACCCTTTTTATCCCGAGTCCTTTTGCCTCCCTGAGACATATTTTCAAAAGTCTATTTCCTATCCCCTTGCCCCTTGATCCTTCTGCAACCGCAAGCGACCTTATCTCCGCAAGGTCATCCCATAAGATGTGAAGAGCGCATACGCCTTTTATCTGTCCGCTGTCCTCGCACACAAAAAGGTCGCGGATGCTCTCATAGAGGTCATTTAAAGAACGCGGCAGCATCTCCTCTTTTTTTGCAAACTCATTGATAAGCCTCTGAACCTCTCTGACGTCAGATATTTTTGCTTTTCTTATCTTCAATATATCTCCTGCCCTTTAGTATCGCCTCTTTGTTTGCGCCAAGAGCCTTCTTCCTTTTCTGAGGGGTAAGCTCTTCAAGCGCGTTGACTGCGGATTCTTCTTTTATTATCCCTGTCTCCGCAAGCAGTGCGCTGAGCATTACCATGTTGGCGAATTTCGTGCCTCCGATTGACGCAGCTATTTCACTTGCAGGTACATCTACAACACGAACATCAGAGCGCAGTTCAGGTTTTTTTATAAGAGATGAATCAAATATTAAAATTCCGCCCTTCTTCATCCTCGGCTGAAACTTATCAAGAGATGCCTCGTTCATGACTATAAGGATTTCAGGATTCCTGACAACCGGAGAGCCTATCATCTCGTCAGAGATGATTACGGTGCAGTTTGCAGTGCCGCCGCGCACCTCAGCGCCATAAGAAGGGAAACATGTAACCTTCCTGCCTTCAAGCATACCGCTGTACGCAAGCAGTTTGCCGAGAAACAAAATGCCCTGCCCTCCGAATCCCGCTACCATTATCTTATGTTCCAAGTTGTACTCCTCAATTCAAATCGAATTTAACTCGATATCCCCTGCAACTTACTCTTATTCCTGTCATTCTGGCTTGTCCAGAATCTTTCTTATGATTCCGAACCGATTCCCGACTATGCGGGGACAAGAGTCGGAATGATTCCCGACAAGCGGGAATGACAATGAAAACAAGGATTCAACCTCCGAATGCCCTGTAACTTGCTGTCAGGCCTTTATAAATCTATCCACCGAACTTATCCTTAAATGTACCGAGAGGGAAAACAGCCATCATCTCAGAGCGCATCCAGTCTATGTACTCCTCAGCGGACATTCCCCAGTCAATTGGACACGGCGACAGGATTTCCACAAAACTGAATCCCTTGCCCTCCATCTGATACCTGAATGCCTTCTCAACATTTTTCTTTGTCGTCATAAGATTTTTTACAGAGTCAACCGAAGTCCTTGCAATAAACGAAACGCCCTCAATAGTTGCGAGCATTTCAGAAACACGCAGGGGATAACCTGATGTCTTAACGTCTCTGCCCCTCGGTGTGGTGGTAGTCTTTTGCGAGATAAGCGTTGTCGGCGCCATCTGTCCACCTGTCATCCCGTATGTGGCATTGTTTACAAAGAACACCGTGAAGTTCTCACCCCTGTTTGCGGCATGGATTATCTCTGCAGTGCCGATAGCAGCAAGGTCTCCGTCACCCTGATATGAGAATATTATTCTGTCAGGCATAACCCGTTTCAGCCCTGTCGCTGCTGCAGGAGGCCTTCCGTGCGCCACCTCAAGAATATCAAAGTTGAAATAGTCATAAGC
>JAHILQ010000019.1 GCA_018896985.1 Nitrospinota bacterium | reverse complement strand
TTTGAATCGGTTGTTATACATCCTTGCAAGAGGCTCAAATGATATATCACCTCTGGTCCTCAGAAGCTCTTTTTCTGAAAGCTCAATGAGATTGTTTATATATCTCAGATACCTTTCTCTTAGAAAAGAATCATTGAACATCTCAACAAGCGTTGGGCTCAGAGAGAGTGTAATTCTGAAATCAATGTTATCGTTCAGAAGCCTGTCAAATACATTAATCAGAGGCATGTAGCTCTCTGTTATTGCCTCGTAAAGCCAGTTTTCCTCAAGAAAGTATTCGTGTTCAGGATGCCTGATATAAGGCAGATGGGCATGGAGGACGAGGATAAGATAACCTTTATGCATTACTTCCTCTTAAACATCCTCTTTAAATCATCCAGCGAAAAGAAAATTCTTGTCGGTCTTCCGTGAGGGCATTGGTCAGGATGCTCTGTGTTTTCAAGGTCAGAGAGAAGCTGTGAGACCTCTGACTGGTTCAGTATCTCTTTTCCGCGCACTGACTTGTGGCAGGCAATCCTTGCGGCAATCTCTTCCTTTAATGTTCTGTCCGGCCTGTCTCCCTCCATGATTGCAGATGCAGCATCAGAGAGTATTCCTCTCAGGTCACCCCCGGCAAGCGCGTCAGGAAGCGAACGGATAATTATCGCGTCATGTCCGAAGTCATCAATCTCAATTCCAAGCTCATATAGGAGATTTTTGTTTCCAAGGATAACCATGTATTCCTTATGCGAAAGATTTACCTGTCTTGGGAAAAGCATCTGGTGCGAGTCCAGATTTATTTTTTTAAGAAATTTTTCGTAAAGTATTCTTTCATGGGCTGCGTGATGGTCTATAAGGCTCAGTCCCCCTCTGCCTGAAACAGCGATGAATGTATCACCGAGGTAGACAAATGGCAGCGACGGCTTGTACGGCAGTTCCAGATTCTCCGAGACATGAGAAGGCAACCCCTCTCCTGCTTCTTCATAATTTGCAGAGGCATACTGCATGGATGGGGACTCTGTAAATGGTTTTACATGCTCTGTCCTTCCGGCTTTTACGGCATCGCGTATGCCTGCATTCACACCCCGATAAACGACCTCCTTGTCCTCAAACCTGACCTCTCTCTTTGCCGGATGAACATTAAAATCAACCTTCCGGGGGGCAAGCTCCAAGAAGAGAAAAAATACAGGGTGTTTATCTTTTGGAAGTATTCCTTCGTAAGCGCTGTACACCGCGTGGGAAAGCGAGGCATCTTTTATCGGCCGCTTGTTTATGAAAATAAATTGGTGCGCCTTACTGTTCCTGAAATTTCCCATGTCAGAGACAAATGCGCTTATTTTTATAATCCCCTTGCCCTCTTCTTTTTGAACCTCTATTAATCCGTTTACAAATTCATCGCCGTATACCTGCATCAGCCTTTCCCTGAGACCTGATGCCTTTGGAAAAATCATTGTCTCCTGATTTTCAGTCAACAACCTGAACCCAATCTCATAATGCGAGAGGGCTTCCTTTGTTACGGTGTCAATGATATGGAAAAGTTCTGCGGTGTTTGTCTTCAGGAATTTTTTCCTTGCAGGCGTGTTGAAGAACAAATCCTTCACCTCAACAGACGTCCCTGAAAAAGGGGAGACCTTAATTTCTTTTATTTCTCCGCCTGCGATTTCTATTGATATTCCGGAGTCAGCGCCTTTTAATCCTGTAATAAGTTTTATCCTTGAGACTGATGCGATTGAAGGAAGCGCTTCTCCGCGAAATCCCATTGTCCTGATATTGAACAGATCAGCATCACTGCTGATTTTGCTTGTGGCATGGCGCTCAAAACACAAACGCGCGTCTTCTTCATCCATGCCTGCGCCGTTGTCCGAAACCCTGATTAGCCTCTTGCCTCCGTAAAGTATTTCTATATTTATCTCTGTGCTTTCAGCGTCAATTGCGTTTTCTATGAGTTCCTTCACAACAGAGGCAGGCCGTTCAACTACCTCTCCGGCAGCGATTTTATTTCTTAAGTCAACAGGAAGAACCTTTATATCAGGCATAAGACATTTTAAAGTCAGGCAAAGGATTTGGCAATAGGGAAACCCATAAATTACGGTTGAAACTATCCTGTAATAGAGATTATTCCATCTAAGAAGCGTGTGTATTCAGTAGTTCACTCGTTGCAGGTAGCAACGCTGAATTAAGCCGCGCAGTTTCACCGTGTCCGCTGGAGTGATTCGTTAGGCGGTATTATTATTTGGTGTGAGCTACTATCCGCTTCTTAGATGGAATAATCTCTATTAGAGACCTGAGTGCCTTGTTTACTGATTCT
>JAHILQ010000203.1 GCA_018896985.1 Nitrospinota bacterium | reverse complement strand
ATCATCAACAAAAAATGTGCGGCCGTTCATCTCAAGAAGCGCATAGGGCATTGACTCCTCAATCCTGACTGTAAACCTGTGCGGAAAATCCTTTCTGAAGCTGACCGCCTTTATCCATGGAGATTTCAAAAGCCTTCCCTCAAGTTCTTTTGATGATAATTCAAGAAGGCTCTCATTCACGTTAATTCCCATGATCGCCTTTAGCTCGCTCTCTGAGACATGTTTGTTGCCTGAAAACACGATTTCTTTTACCGGGAACAGCGTCTTGCGTGCAGTATCAATGGCATACTTAGCGCCCCAGTATGCGCCTGTTATAAGCAAAGCCAGCGCAAACAATTTAAGCAGACAGCGCCGTTTTTTAGTTCTTGGCGCTGCTGTTTGCTTATTTATCCTTCTGTTATTCCTCATCTATGCCTTTTCTGCTCTCTTTCAATTGCGTCTTTAAGAATCTCCTCCACAAGCGCCGGGAAATCAAATCCCGCCTCCTTTGCAATCTTCGGCAAGAGGCTTGTTTCTGTCATGCCCGGTATTGTGTTAACTTCAAGCACATAGGGATTGCCGTCATTATCAATCCTCAAATCAACCCTTGTCGCTCCTGAACAACCGAGCGCTCTGTTCGCTGAAAGGGCAATATCTTTTGCCTTCATATACACTGCTTCCTCTATTTTAGGAGGGAGTATATATTCAGTTAAACCTGCTGTGTATTTTGCCTCGTAGCTGTAAAATTCAAGTGATGTCTTTACCTCAACACCTCCAAGCGCCCTGTCATTAAGAATCCCTATATGGACTTCCTTGCCCTCTATATATTTTTCTATGATTATCTCGTTGCCATATGAAAAACCATTCTTGAGAGCGCTTTCAATCTGTCCTTTATCTCTTACTATGCTCACCCCAACGCTTGACCCTTCGCACACAGGTTTGACAACCCATGGCAGAGGAAAGTTGAGAGTTGAGAGTTGAGAGTTGAGAGTTTCTGAGTTTTCACTGACGACTGTAAAAGGCGGCGCTGGAATTTCGTGATAAAGAAATACCTTCCTTGATGCCAACTTGTTCATTGCAAGCGCCGAAGAAATGACATCAGACCCTGTATAAGGAATTCCCATAACTTCAAGAAGCCCCTGTATAGAGCCGTCTTCTCCCCATCCTCCGTGAAGAACAAGAAATGCTATATCAATCTTCTCCTTTTTCAACACCTCGCATATGTTTGACGCCGCATCTATCGCAACAGCGTTATACCCGAGTTTTTTCAGGGCATTGAAAACCGTGCTCCCGCTTCTCAGCGAAACCTCTCGCTCGCTGGATATGCCGCCCATTAAAACGCCTATCTTTTTATCTGTTAACATTTCTTCCCATAATCCTGATTTCAAGTTCAAGCTCTGTGCCGAAAACTTTCATCACCTTTTTTTTTACCTCATCCATAAGCTTCAGAAAATCTGATGCCTTTGCATCTCCTTTATTGATGAAAAAATTTGCATGCATTCTGCTTACTTCCACGTCTCCAATCCTCATCCCCTTGCAGCCTGCTTCATCTATCAGCCTTCCTGCAGATGTGCCTTCAGGATTTCTGAATACGCACCCTGCTGACATCTCTGACAGCGGCTGTGTTTCGCGTTTATGCTTGAGAAAAGAATTTATCCTTTTTGCTACGTCTTCTTTCACATCCTTTCTCAGCCTCATGTTTGCGCTCAAGATAACAGTATCTTCAGGTATCTTTGACGCCCTGTATTCAAGCCCGAGTTCAGAGGCGCTCATCTCGTATATCCCTTTATCAGGGTTCATCATCCTCACAGAGACAAGCGAATTTTTTATTGAATAGCCAAACGCCCCTGCATTCCCTGCGATTGCGCCTCCGACAAAACCGGGTATGCCGGCAAGCCCTTCAATGCCGGAGTATCCGTGCTCTTTTGAAAAACTCACAAGCTTCTGAAGCGGTGTCCCTGCCTCAGCAAAAAACATGACCATATCTTTCTCTTCCTTTGCAATATCGCTGCGCCTGAAATTCTTTAATGAAATAACCGCTCCGTAAATTCCTCCATCTTTTACAAGGATGTTAGTGCCACCGCCAACTGTTACAAAAGGGATGCGTTCTTCATTCAGCGCAGCAAGAATGTTTTCCAGAGACACTGTGTCCTGCGGGCATACAAAGACATCTGCCGGGCCGCCTATTTGAAGATATGTATGCGCCTTCATAGGCTCCTTGAACTTCACCTCGCCTGAAAAGCTGTCCGGAGAGATTATTTCTTGCCATAACTGTTTATCGACAATGTTTCTCATTTCACTCTTAACTCTTCCAACATCTCCTCGCCGAGTTTCCAGACATCTCCTGCGCCGAGCGTGAAAACCACGTCTCCGCTTTTCAATCTCATAAGAAGATTTTCCATGAGTTTCCCTCTGTCGGGAAAATAAGCAGCATCCTTATGCCCTGTCTTTTTGATGCGGTCAAGCAGCGCATTGGAATCAATGCCGTTTATAGGCTTTTCACCTGCAGAATATATGTCCATCAAGCAAAGAATGTCAGCTTCAGAAAAACAGGATGTAAACTCATCCATAAGGTCTTTTGTCCTCGTATATCTGTGAGGCTGGAATATAACAAACAATCTCCCTGCGCCTCGGTTGCGAGTCGCAACGACCTGCCGGGCCAGAAGCCCATCCTTTGCCGCATTCAGAGTCGCTTTTATTTCTGTTGGATGGTGTCCATAGTCATCAAAAACCTTTATCCCTTTTTCCTCTCCTTTTAATTCAAATCTCCTCTGTATCCCGCTGAATTTTTTCAGAGCCTCTTTTATTACGCCTGCCTCTACCTTCAATTCCCTTGCAGCGACTATTGCTGCAAGACTGTTGAGGATGTTATGCACACCTGGCACAGGCAGGCTGAAATTGCCAAGATTTTCCCCTTTATACACGACATCAAAACTCACTGTCATAAACCCTTTCTTTATATCAGCGGCATACACGTCAGCGTCAGGCGAGAGTCCGTATGTGATATACCTCCTGTGCACATAAGGCAGCAATTTACGGAGTTCCTCATTTTCAATGCATACTATTGATACTCCATAAAACGGGACTTTATTTATGAAAGACAGAAAAGCATCTCTCAATGAATCCATTGTCTTAAAGAAATCCATGTGTTCCCTGTCTATATTCGTCACAACTGCGATGGTCGGAGAAAGCCTGAGGAATGAACCGTCGCTCTCGTCAGCCTCTGCCACAAGGAAATCTCCCTGCCCCAATCTTGCATTGCTTCCTGTAGACCTGAGTTTTCCTCCTATAACAACTGTAGGGTCAAGCCCGCTGCTTGCAATCACTGTTGCGATTAACGAAGTCGTTGTTGTCTTTCCGTGCGCGCCTGCAACGAGTATCCCGTATTTCATCCTTGCGAGTTCAGCAAGCATCTCAGCTCTCGGGATTACAGGGATTGATTTTCTTTTTGCCTCAACCACCTCAGCATTGTCCTTAGAAACAGCAGAGGAGATAACCACAACATGGGCGTCATCGACATTTCCCGCTCTGTGTCCGATATATACCTTTATGCCGAGGCTGCTCAGCCTGTTTGTCGTATCAGACTCCTTAACATCCGAACCTGTGACTTCGTAGCCGAGGTTATGAAGGACCTCTGCTATCCCGCTCACCCCTATTCCTCCTATGCCGACAAAGTGGATTGTCCTGTATTGCTCAAACACGCCCGCTCCTTTACAGTCGTCAGTAAATAGTATTTAGTGAACAGTGAGATAAGAGCAGTAGCCCAGCAGCCCAGTAGAGCAGGAGATAAAGAAAAAGTTTTTGCAGTTGTATCTTCCTGCTGCTCTGTTGCTCTACTGCTCTGTTGCTCTGTTGACTGTTCACCGTTTCCTAATAAGGCTCATCGCAATATCAACTACTCTCTGAGCAGCATCCGCTCTGCCTACGGATCTGCTTTGCTTTTCCATCTCATGCCTCAGTTCTTTATTCTCATAAAGCTCTCTGATATTTTCCGCAAGGATTTCTCCTGTTAATTCATGGTCAAGTATCATCTTTGACGCCTTCAGTTCAAGCAGCTTGCCTGCATTAAGTTCCTGATGATGTCCTGCTGCATAGGGATAAGGGATTAAGATTGCAGACTTGCCGATAGCGGTGAGTTCAGCCAGGGTTGTTGCGCCTGCCCTTGATATTACGACGTCTGCAACTGCGTACGCCTCTGCCATCTGATATATAAACGACGTCACCGTACCCATGAATCCCCACTTTCGGTAGGACTCCCTTACGTGCTCGTAGCCGCGGTCGCCTGTCTGGTGCAGAAACTGTATCTTCTCCTTGAGGTCAAGTATATGATTAAAGGAATCCACTACTGCCCGGTTTATGTTCCTTGCGCCGGAACTGCCGCCAAAGACGAATATCGTAAACTTATCCCTCTCAAGTGAAAAGATGTTATAGGCTGCGTCCCTGCTTCCTGTCAGAATGCGCATCCTGATAGGGTTCCCTGTAAAAAATGTCTTTGCCCTCGGAAAAAACGATATGCTCTCCTGATACGTTACACCTACGGCGCCAACAAATTTTCCAAGGAGTTTATTCGCAAGTCCGGGCACAGAATTCTGCTCTACTATCATTGCAGGGATTGACATCATGGATGCCGCAAGCATAGGCCCCACAGACGCATAACCCCCCACTCCTATCACAATATCAGGAGATACCGCCTTAAGAATTCCATAAGAGTCAACTATTGAAAACAGCATCTT
>JAHILQ010000202.1 GCA_018896985.1 Nitrospinota bacterium | reverse complement strand
TCTGCCTCCAGGGAATCGGCTCCGGTCTGTCCGAGGGAAGACGCGCCGACACCGGCGACCAGGAGTTCCGCGAGCTCTTCGAATCCAACGACGGTTAAGCCTCTGCGCAACTGCAAGGGTTGTCCCCCCGCCGCAAAAGAAATCTGCCACCACATCGCCTTCGTTGGAAGAAGCCTCAATTATCCTCGCGACAAGCGCCTCCCTTTTTTGTGTTGGGTATCCAATATATTCAGGGTTTGTAGATGCTTGTTGAAAAGAGTCTATGTCATCCCAAACATCTCCAATTAATTTCCCTTTGGTTTTATCAAGATATTGTTTCCTTCCCCCAGGTCTATCATCTCGGTATTTCCTTCCATCATTATCAATCTTTTTAAACCTTGTGATGTATTCTGCCAAATGCTCCCAATACATTTTCTCAAAATGGAAATCTTTGCTCTTTGTATAGTAGAGAATGCTATCGTGTGACCGCACCCAATTCTTAACTTGACTTTTGAAACCCGATGTATCGGTAGTTGACCAAATAATTTCTCTCTTAAATCCTGCATCGGATGCGTTTGCTCCACCGCTCCCAAATATCTTATCCATCTCCACCTTCACATAATGGACAGCGTGCCAGTCAAGGTGGACATAGATTGACCCTGTAGGTTTTAAAAGCCTTTTCATCTCATAGAGCCTTGCATTAAGCCAGATGAGATAGCCGGGCATACCGCCTTCCCAGATGTCGGTAAAAGAACGAACCTCGTTTTTGTCGCCAAAGAGGATATTGTAATTTCTGCCTGAGAAAAACGGCGGGTCTATGTAGATTAAATCAATTGAGTTTGAAGGCAACTGCCTCATCACATGGAGATTGTCTCCAAAGAAAAGCCTGTTTGCGCCTTTCGGGAATAAATCAGGATGATATTTTTCAGTATCGAGTGGGAAATCTGAATAGCCAAAAGAGACCTTATCCACTTCCTGAAATGGCAGGGAAAGCCTTGGATAAACATTCTCAAACTTTGTTACCTTGACTTCCGCAGGCTTTACAACCGTCTCCCATCCAAGAGGAGCCTCATCCACAGGCACACTCCCAAACCTGCGGGGAAGCTTATAAAACTCTTCCTGTTTGGGTATTTCTACTTCACCCGGCTGAAAACCAAAGTCATCGTCCACTTTCATTTGCTTCTTTCCCCAAAAATCGCTGTCCCTATCCTTACCATTGTTGCCCCTTCCTCTATTGCGACCTCAAAATCATTTGTCATCCCCATGGACAGCTCAGGGAGATTAAATCCCATAATCTCTGCCTTATCCCTTAGCGCTCTCAGCTCATTAAAATACGGCCTTGCACTTTCAGGGTTTTCAAAGAAAGGAGGAATTGTCATGAGCCCTTCAATCCTCAGATTTTTCATTTCGCTGATTTCCCTGACTAATTCAAATAAATTATCCTTTAATATCCCATACTTGCTTATCTCATCTGAAAGTTTTACTTGAAGCAATATTTTCTGTATTTTTCCTGCTTTTTCGGCATGTTTATCTGCAATCTCTGCGAGTTCAACCGAGTCAATGGAGTGAATTATTTCAAAGAGTTCAACCGCTGTCTTTGCCTTATTCTTTTGAAGGTGCCCGATTAGATGCCATTGAATGTCTGCATCTTGAATCTTGCATCTTGAATCTTGAATTTTCTCTCTTGCTTCCTGCACTTTGCTTTCTCCAAATATCCTTAACCCTGCATCTATCGCTTCTTTTATCTGTTGTATGCTTATCGTTTTTGTTACGGCAATAAGCTTTATATCTTCAGGTTTTCTTCCGGCTCTAATCGCCGCATGAGAAATTCGCCCGCATATAATTCTTATATTTTCAAAAATTTGAGCGCCAGTCATATTGACCCCGTTAGAAAGCAAGCCCCGTCCAAACTTTCTGACGGGGTTGACATTGATGTTTACAAGTGTATTATATTTGATAATGTCAAAGCAAGAGATTGAAGAGCTGGAAAATAGTCTCAAGTATTATTTTAAGGACAAGGGGCTTCTTTTAGAGGCTGTTACCCATAAGTCATTTCATCACGAAAATCCTGATAAGGCATCCTCTTATAATGAGAGGCTTGAATTCTTGGGAGACTCGGTTCTGGGGCTTGTGGTTGTGGAATATCTGTTTAAGCTCGAAAAGTATTATTCCGAGGCAACCATGTCAAAAATAAAATCATATCTTGTAAAAGAGGCAGTTCTGGTCGATGTTGCAGAGAGCATATCGCTTGGGAGCTACCTTAGGCTGGGGAAGGGAGAGAAGGAAACCGGAGGCAGAGGGAAAAAATCCATACTTGCAGATGCCGTGGAGGCTGTATTAGGCGCTGTATATATTGACGGAGGCTATGAGCGTGCGAGGGATGTGATATTAAGGCTTTTACAGGGTAAGATTGATACAGCAGTATCATCAGAGCAGTTTTTTGATTTTAAAACAGACCTTCAGGAAGAAAGTCAGGTAAGGTTCGGGATTCTGCCCCGCTACGTGACGGTGAAACAGGAAGGCGAAGATCACAAGAAAATTTTTACAGTTGAAGTTTATATTAAGGGAAACAGGTTTGGAAGAGGCAGAGGCAGGAGCAAGAAAGAGGCTGAGACCGCTGCTGCAAAAGAGGCATTATTAAAAATAAAAGCGCCAGAGTAAGCTCTAAAAAAAAGGAAAAATTATGGAAGCCATTGAATGCATCAAAACAAGAATGAGTATCAGGAAGTTCAGGCATGACCCTGTGTCAAAGAATATACTGACCGAGATAATTAATACTGCACAGTGGAGTCCTTCATATAAAAACAGCCAGACATGGGAGGTTGTAATAGTATCAGGGAAAAAGAAGGAAGAACTATCCAATCTTCTCGTCAGGCTTCTTGAAGAGGGGAAGACACCTGAGCCTGACATTCCGGAAGCACTTTCATGGCCGCCAGACATAGAAGAGAGAATTAATGAGCATATGAAAAAAAGAGGCGCTTTGCTGGGCGTAGATTTAAACAGCCCTGAGATAAAGAAAAAATCCAAGGCAGCGAATTTCCGTTTTTACGGCGCGCCGCATGGAATCTTCCTTTTCCATGATTCAGTTCTCAATGAATGGTCTATATTTAATGCCGGGCTTTTTGCCCAGAGCCTAATGCTTGCGGCTCACGCACACGGGCTTGGCGCTGTCCCGCAGGCGTTTCTCACTGACTATTCGCGTGAGGTAAAACAATTTCTCGGAATACCTGACTCAAAGAGGCTTGTCCTTGGCATCTCAATCGGCTATCCTGATACGGAGAATGCGATTAACACTTACAGGACTACGAGAGTGGAGACAGACAAGATACTCCGGTGGGTTGAGTAAGCAGGTTTATATTAATTTACAAAACTAATAAAAATCAGATATATTAAGCACTGACTGACTCGTAAAAAGTCTGAAAATGTGTTTTTCTGTCATTCCCGTGAAAACGGGAATCCAGTCTTTTCAATTAGTTGTTTGCACTCTGGATACCCGCCTTCGCGGGTATGAC
The DNA here is from genome assembly GCA_018896985.1 of Nitrospinota bacterium. Classification (GTDB taxonomy): domain Bacteria; phylum Nitrospirota; class Thermodesulfovibrionia; order Thermodesulfovibrionales; family UBA1546; genus UBA1546. The sequence goes on along the minus strand of JAHILQ010000202.1, from coordinate 2,970 downwards.
GACTTTTTACGAGACTGTCAATCTTGGCATTATTCTTCAAGACGGAGGATTTTCGCATGCTTTCTGAAAGGGCAAAAAATATAAAACCATCACCGACCCTTGCAATTGATGCAAAGGCAAAGGCAATGAAGGCAGCGGGAGTTGATGTCGTGAATTTCGGGGTAGGCGAGCCTGATTTTGACACTCCTGAAAATATAAAAGAGGCTGCCATAAAGGCGATAAAGGATGGTTTTACAAAATACACGCCTGTCGGAGGTATTGACCCTCTTAAAGATGCAATCATAGAAAAATTCAGGAAAGACAACGGCCTTGAATACTCACGCGAAGAGGTAATCGTATCGTGCGGCGCAAAGCACAGCCTTTATAATATTGCGCAGGCGCTTTACGGGAATGGCGATGAGGTTATAATACCCGCTCCTTACTGGGTTTCTTATCCTGATCAGGTGATTTTAAATGATGCCACGCCTGTTTTTGTAAAGACATACGAGAAAGATAAATTCATACTCAAAGCAGATGCCCTTAAGTCGCATATAACAAAAAAGACAAAGGCAATAATACTTAATTCTCCTTCAAATCCTACGGGGCTTACCTATGACAGAAAGACACTTGAAGATATAGCATCCATTGCATTGGAGCATAACCTCTATGTGATTTCCGATGAGATATATGAGAAGCTTACCTATAACGGATTTGTGCATACAAGCATCGCATCGCTCGGAAGCGAGATAAAGAACAGAACCCTTATTGTGAACGGGCTCTCAAAGGCGTATGCGATGACAGGATGGAGGATTGGTTATACAGCAGGCCCTAAAGATATAATCAAGGCGATGACAAATATACAGAGCCAGTCAACGTCAAATCCTACATCAATTGCGCAGAAGGCGGCTGTTGAGGCATTAACGGGTCCGCAGGATTTTATAAAGACAATGCTTGCGGAATTTGATAAGAGAAGAAAATATCTTGTGTCTGAACTTAATTCAATCCCGGGCATAAGCTGTCTTACTCCTACAGGCGCTTTTTACGCATTTCCTAACACATCAAAATTGTACGGCAAGCAGGCTGACGGGAAAAAAATCTCTTCGTCATCCGGCCTTGCGCTCCATCTGCTTGAGAAAGCGAATGTTGCGCTTGTGCCCGGCGATGCATTCGGCAATGACAATCACATAAGGCTTTCTTATGCGACTTCTATGGAGAATATTGGAAAAGGCGTAAAGAGAATAAGAGAGGCTGTAAGCGGATTAAAATAAAGGTATTGTGACAAGAGGCTGTGTCTGTCTTTCGGCAATATTAAACTACCTTTGTAAGACTGCAAGCGTTAGTTCAATATATTATGACATTACAAGTTCTCAGGCGGGGCTATCCGCTCCACTTCGTAGAGACTTCAGCCCCTATTCTGACAGACCCGTGAATCTTGCCTCAATCCAAACACAGCCTCCTATCACATTTTATCTGCCATACCTCTCTTGACAGGCACATATGCCTGACATAAAAATGATTGCTATAAGCATGGTTGTTTTGACTGACTTTCGAGATTTTTCGTAAGAGTTTCAATTCCAGTTGAACAATCCCGCGTGATAATGTTATCTTAAAACAACTTTTATTGTATAAGGTTCAATAATAATGCTTGTCCGTATGACAGTTGAAGGTTTGTTGTTTGACCCGCGCAGCAGTATGTATATCCTGCTTCTGAAGGATGCTGAGGGGACAGCCACACTGCCTATATGGATTGGAAAACCGGAGGCAGATTCCATTGCGCTTGCGCTCGGAAAGGTTGTAACGCCAAGGCCTTTGACCCACGACCTGATTAAGAATATGGCGCATAATCTTAAGATGAAAATAACAAGGGTTGCGGTTACCGAGATACTTGACAATACATTTTACGCCCTCATCTATCTCAATAACGGCAAGGACGAAATATCAATAGATTCAAGGCCCAGCGATGCAATCGCAGTTGCACTGAGAGTTAACGCGCCTATCTTTGTTGAAGAAAACATCCTTGAAAAGAGAACCAAGGATGAGCTTGATGAATGGCTTAAAAATCTTAAGCCCGAGGATTTCGGAAATGTCATGTAGCGTTATAGAGTTTAAAGAATCGCTATAACGCTCAACGCAATAACGCTATAACGTTTGTATGCTGAAGCGAACTGAAGGTATCGTCCTAAAAACCACCGTTTTTGGAGAAGCAGACCTCATAGTAACATATTTAACTTATGATTTCGGTCTTATAAAGGCGTTTGCCAAAAGTCCCCGAAAGATAAAGAGCAGGTTCGGAAGCAGCCTTGAACCTCTTACATATTCAAAGATATCATTCTGGGGAAAGGAAGATGCGAATCTTCCCCGCCTGACGCAGTCAGATATAATCCTGCCGTTTAAATCCATCAGAGAGAGGCTGGATTGTTTTTTGAAAGCTTCAGAGATAATCGAGCTTACTGTCAATATGCTTCCGGAGCATGAAGCAAATAAAAAAATATTCACGCTTCTTCTGGATATACTGAAGACAATGGAAAAGGACTGCGATGCGCTGCTCGCTGTAATCCTGTATAAGGTAAAGTTCCTTGACCTTGCAGGTTATGCCCCGAGGCTTGACGGCTGCGCAAGGTGCGGGAAATCAGGATTCAGCTTCTATGTCTCGCATGGAGCCATTCTCTGCGAGAATTGCGCCACAGGGGTGGATTCACATGTGAAACTCTCGCAGGGATCTATAAGGCTTTATGAGAGTCTGAGAAAGTGGGACAATTCACTGGCAGGAAGGATAAAACCGTCAGGGAATCTCTTTGCAGAACTTTCGGGAATGATAAACGACCACATAAGATACACACTCTCAAAGCCGCTGAAATCAGAGACATTCTATAATCTCACAAAATAATACCAAAAAAGTATTTTTAATCCTATGGAAGACAGATGAAATATTTGCTTTTTTACATGAAAGTTATTAATATTTCAGAGGTTTCTGAGGAGGTGGTTTTGGCG
>JAHILQ010000201.1 GCA_018896985.1 Nitrospinota bacterium | reverse complement strand
GGACTGCCTTTATCTCATTTCTATCCATCCGTCTTAAAAGACCGTTTGAGACAGCCACCAGCGCCTTGTTCCTTCTCATAGGCATTCATATCCTCCCTGCCTGTGCTACGGCAGACAGGTGCCTGATAAATAGCAACCTCTGGCATCCCGATTTCTGATTCTTTTGCCAGATCAGATACAGTCCTGAACAGCCACGCCTCTGTTTCATTAGACGGTGAATCAATAACCCTCGCGCCTGTAAGCCTCTTTGCTGTCCATTTTGATAGGGCAAGGCTTATGAATGCGCCCCCCATTCCAAATATTGCAGCAAAGGCAAGGAGCGATTGGTAGTTAAGTCCATATGGTGTTAGATATGGCTCAACACCCAATATCCTCATGGTTGCGCTCAGAACAATGAGGACTGCCATGTTTGTTAAAAGAAAGTAAAATATCCTTCGCATTTTTTAACTCCTTTCGCTTTTCTAAATTTTAGCAAATTTTTGCTTTATTAAAATGACCTGAAGTAACTAAGCAGTCTCCTCCACTTAAAGATGAGATGAATAAAGCCAAAAATCAATGTGCTGTATGCAAAATAACGATGTGGAACAAATTTCCTCAGTTCAAGTTCAGACTGAATATAACCTGTAAAGCCTGTAATGATTAAAAGGAGTATTAGTATAAAGCTGACCATGTATTCTATGTGCTGTTTCAATTTCTTAAGGCCTTCCAACAGGATGAATGGCTATCACCGCCTCTTTTTTTCCATCAATGCCTATTAGTTTGTTAATGTGGTCATCAATGAATGCACCCACAACAACAGAACCGAGTCCCAGCGATGTTGCCTGCAGATATATATTTTGGCTTATATTGCCCGCCTCCATGTATGTGTACCTATATCCCCTTTCTCCATATTTAGACCTCACTCTGTCAAATATAGCAGAAAGGATAAACACTGCCCCTGCATCCCTTACCATCTCCTGCTCAAGAGATGCCCTCAGGAGTTCATTCCTGAAGTTCCCCTCATTTATAAGGACAATGGAATGGTCTTTTACTGAGTAGTGGTATATGCCATTTTTGAGGGTCTCCACATTATTTACAAAAACATAAATCTCAAAGGGATAAAGGGCGCCTGCTGAAGGTGCTGTCCTTAGAAGTGTGCCGTGCATCTTGCCTGTAACACCCTGTGCTGAGAAAAGAAGCTGTGAGAGTTCTGTCAGGGTGATTGGTTTTTTTGAATATTCCCTTATAGACCTCCTCTTCTTGAGGGCATCCTCAAGACGGATTCCTTTGAATTCAGGTTTTGGAAGTTTTATCTTTGGCATTTCAGGGTATTCTTTAAACTGAGGTGGTCTTGCTGGTTTAGGGGTTATCATTTCTTTGAATACCTGGGTCCATGTATGTTTTGTATCATCGTGGAACCTCTCGCCTATGGTAGCACCATGGGCAGTAGTAAGAAAAGATAAAAAAAACAGCATAAAGCATATCCTGAACATATTAATCCCTTTTAGGAGTATTTATTTCATATTTTATCATTACAGGGGAAAAAATCAAAATATCCTGCTTTATGGATTAAAAGGCATTGCTGCATATGCAGACCATGCCCAAATATTAGGACAGGAAGATGATAAGGTTTACTCCTTCATTCATGAAAGCCTTGATGCACTGGCAAGAAATGAATCTTCACTTGAAGATTGGCTTAACAGTGTGCTTAAGGCAGGAGAGATAAACCTGAAAGTCATGGAGCTTCTTGATACAGCGAATACCGGGAAATACGGACATCCGGTGCCTACAAAGGTTCCTCTCGGCGTTAAAAAAGGAAAGGCGATACTCGTTTCAGGCCATGATCTTAAAGACATTGAGGATATCTTGAAACAAAGTGAAGGCAGGGGTATCTATGTATATACCCACGGCGAGATGCTTTCATGCCACGGCTATCCTGAATTGAAAAAATATAAGCGCTTCTACGGACATTATGGAACAGCATGGCAGAACCAGCAAAAGGAGTTCGCAGAGTTTCCGGGCGCAATTGTCATGACAACAAACTGCATCCAAAAACCTGTGGAATCATATTCAGACAGGATATTCACGAGTGGGGTTGTGAGCTGGACAGGAATTCAGCGCATATCTAATGGTGACTGCGATATTTTCAGCCATAGCATTGGACAGGCTTCTTATCTCATTTTCATAAGCCATTGTGATGTTTGAATGCAATAACAAAAAAGCAAATGCAATAAATGCTATAAGCATTAGTTTACGCATAACTTAATCCTCCTTATAAAGTCTTTAACAACCGTTCCATTTTCTCTCTAATCATTTCAGCCTCTGTCCGCAGTTTGTGCAGAAAGAGGCTGATAATTACAAGGGTAAAAACTCAATCTTGTTAGCAAGGTCTTCTGGTTCTCCTGCCTTAGCAATTACATCTAAATTCTGAATGCAAGTTCCAATTGAAACACGCAAAGGAGAGGCATAAATAATCCCTGAAAATGATATATTTGCTTTTTGACGGTTTGCAGCCACAACAAGCAAGTCATCATCAAATGTGAACAGGACATGATTTAAAGCAGTTGCACGATCCATTAATTCTGGATCAGATTTAAAGTATCAGCATTATCTTCCTGTGCTGTAATCACATCAACTCCCCGCACTCGGAGTCCAACAGTAATTGCTTTTGGAATGTGCGCATCCATATAAAGATTGACAGCCATTAAAGGAGACCACGATTTCTCAGTCTTTCTCTTAAAGGTGTCTTTTCTTGTGACCTGTATTGATGAATACTTTGCAGACGATGCTCTATGTCTTTATTCAGTTCATCCGCATGGTCATAATAGTAGGCTAAGGCTGAATGAATTTGTCCCATGGTTAAATAAGGATGCTGAAAGTGAAGTTCCTCAGGACTCCAGCCATATGCGATCTTTTCAGACACAATCTCAACCACCTTCATTGTGGTCTCTGCAATAATAGGCGCTCCCTTTTCGTTGAAAGTGATATGTTCATATTTTGTCTCAACCGAAGACATTTCTTTCACCTCTTTGAGTAATTATATCATATCACCGCAGCCTCTGCCCGCAGTTGACACAAAAAGAGGCATCTGGAGAATTCTCTTTACCGGACATTAAAAAAGGAACAGTAAAGTAGCCTATCCCTTTTTGCTTCTATTGTTCAATTTTAAAATAAAATGCCGATTCTTGCCGTTCATGTTCTGCTACAAAGATTGTACCATCGGGATGGATAGCACCTTTGAAATAGAGTGTGTATTTGCCAGGGGCAAGGGACGATTCAGGAATTAATCTAAACATCCCTAACTTTCCTTCTACTGGTTCAATGCGAAGCCGTATCTCTTTCCTGGGCCGCCAGAGGTTTATCTGAATTGTATCGTAATAATCAACGAAGTAAACGCCCCTAAAGAAAGTCTGGCCTGTTCCGAAATAGTTAAATTGGTGTGCTTGCTTTGTGCCCACATATACTAAATCACTAAGACGAAAGCCTCTTGCATCTATATTCTGCTGATATACAATGAAAATTGGCAACTTGCTTTTGATGCTAATTGATGGTTCTCCTTCAAACCCATCCATAGCAATACCAGCATTTTCACTACGCGGGCCTCCGGGTCGTATGCCTATCTTGGTGATAACTGGCGTTGGCTTAAGGTCAATAAGTTGGTCTTCGTCTATAACATAATATCCATAAGCCGAAGGAATTAATGGAGTTTTCACCTCTCCAGCAGTTGAAGAACTTTTATCTCCCATCATTGCTTCAATTATGGTATTGCTGACTCCAGCTTTCCCCCACCCTCCCCCTGCTGCCACATAAGTTTTGTGTCATTATGCGTCACAGTCCCATTACCATTATCTTTAAATTTCCTTGCCCTCTTTTCTTCTTCTGCCTTCCGCTTTTTTTCTTCTAATGCAGCTAATGCGGCTTTAGAATAGTAAATTGTATTTCCTTGCTTCAGCCCTTCCTTAGTTATTTCAAAATAGATAACCTTATCGCCAATCACTACACGCAGCTTACCCCCTTTAAAATCATATCTGGCGAGTATTATTTGTCCACCTATATTTGTCTCCAGTTCATTTTTAGAAATGACTTCTATTACCTCACTCCTACCTAACGAACGGTAAACTTCACCTTTCTTAAGCGACTTTGCCTCCATAGAACATGCGTTAAGTACCACAACGAACACTACTATTATTGAGAGCAATAATTTTGATACCTCTTGCTTTTTCCTAAAAAGATTGTTCATTTTTTAAAACCCTCCTCCTACAAAACAAAAAAGGGCGTGTTTTTGCAGCACGCCCTTTTCATCTTAATTTTTTCTGATAAGGTGTTAAATCTGTCTTGCAGGATTAATGCCTGAGGTTTATTCACCCCATTTCTCCTCCTTAAAAGAGTATTCGCAAATTCAATATGCAAACAATATGTTAACAGGGATATTCCTGTCAAGGTAAAATTCACATAGGGAAATTCTTGTTCTTTTCCTTTGTCCTTTGAAATTGTTATAGCGAATATACAGCCATAGGAATTTCGTTTACTGCTTTTCTTCTGCCGCGTACGCTTGCTTCAATAGTTTTTAAGACATTAGCTGCGTAGTATTGGTTTATCTTCATTAAAAGAAAGAATCATCCCTTTTCCCTCTTCTTTCTGATAAATACCAAAGCCAACAAAAGCAAAACAGCCAATATAAGAAGCAGGATGCAGTTAAACGGCAGTATGCTTTCTTCGTAAACAACGGTTTTATGGACTTGTTCCTGTATGGTTATTTTTTCGGGTTCGGCAGTTTCCGGCGCTTTGTTTTCTTCAGCAGGCAAAGCCTTGTTTATCTCATCCGGCTGTGCCGGCTCTGTCCGGTCTTTCGGAACGGCAGCGGGAGTTTGTTCAGGCCGGATTTGTTTAATTGGATTCCCTTTTTTATCAAGCCGAATCGGCTTCCAGTCTTTATCATGCAGGTGATACTCGCCGGTTCTCAATTCCCATTCCGTGCAGTCCTTCCAGCACTTATGCCCGCCCCTGTAATCGGTCCTGCCCGGATGGGCATAGGCGGAAAATGGGAATAAAAGAAAGAAAATAATTATAACGATGTTTCTCATTTTTTAACGGTCGCTGTCCCTATTTATTCCTATTTATTTCGTTATTTATTTCGTTGTCCCTATTTATTTCCGTTATTTATTTCCTTCGTTGTTATCGTTGAATACTATTTTCATACCATTTGTGAGCCAAATGCCTGTCTGTGTTTCATGCCAAAATTTTAGATGCGAAATCTATTTCTTGCTTGAAATAAACACGCCGTCCCAATCAGGAGGAGGCGGCGTATGAAGATATTCACGGCATCTTTCAGCGTAAAGTTTTGCCACAGGGTCGCTGTATTCGCCTAAAAGCCCTGTAAAAATATCAAGCGCATTCTGAAAACCCTTTGCCCTGTAAACCTTCAGCGCTTCGGAAAATCCATCTGCAAGCTTGGCATTACCGTTGGTCATTAACTCAAAAATCGCAACAGGTTTTTCCTTGCCCACAACCCTCGTAAGGTCTATTTCCCTTAGCACAAACTTGTCCTTTACCTTTTCTGCAGTAAATTCGCTCAGGATGATATGGGTGCCGTAATACTTGTTCTGCCCCTCAAGCCTTGAAGCCAGATTTACCGTGTCGCCAATCGCCGTATAATCAAATCTCATATCCGCTCCCATATTGCCGACAACTGCATATCCTGTATTTATGCCTATCCCTATATCAACAGGGGGAAGCCCTTTCTGCTTAAAACTGCTGTTTATTTCCTTCAATTTATCAATCATTTCTATTGCTGTCCTGCATGCCTTTTCAGGGTGATCAGTCACATTAAGAGGCGCGTTATAAATTGCCATTACTGCATCGCCGATATATTTATCCAGCGTTCCGTTATTTTTCAGGACAACCTCTGTCATAGGGCCAAGATATCCGTTAAGAAGCGAGACAAGCACATCAGGCGCAAGCTTTTCCGAGATGCCCGTAAACCCTCTTATGTCTGAAAAGAGAACAGTTATCTCTTTCTTTTCACCTCCGAGCGCGAGCCTGTCCGGATTCTTTATTATCTCAGCAACAAGCTCAGGCGAAACATAACTTGAAAATGCCTTTTTAAGGTAGCGGTTCTTTCTTTCTACCACAAGGTTTCTGTATGCCTCAGAGCTTATAAATGCCAGTGCTGTTGAGGAAAGCGGGTACAAAAGACTCATATCTATGGAATAGTTTCTGAACAACAAATAATTGAAAACAGCATATATGCCGGACACAAACATAAAAGCAACAAGACCCAAAAAGCTGTTTCTTGCCATGCCGAGAAGCAGTGTAAGGATTACAGGGAATAACGCTAAGCATAAAATCTCAATAGCAATTATTCTTCCATCCCTCAATATGAATTTATTCTGAAGAGCATTGGACGCTACAGTTGCATGTATCTCAACTCCCGGAAAGGCTGACTCCACAGGGGTTGCCCTCATGTCATAGATGCCAACCTCTGTTGCGCCCACAAATACAATCCTATCCCTGAGTTCTTCTTTTTTTAATCTCTTTTTAATAACATCAACCGCTGACAGCGTGGCAATAGTCCCGCCCTTGCCGTAATAATTCACGGTAAGCCTTCCGCTTTCATCGGAAGGGATGGACATATCTCCGAGCCTGAGAGATGAAACGCCAAAAGGTTCCACTTCAAGCATGACCTCCTTGCCTGTGTAATGTCTCAGCGCCTTTAATGCCAGAGAGGGATAAATTTCTCCGTTATAAAGCATAAGAAGCGTGGATTTTCTTACAGGGCCGTCAGCGTCCGGGTCTGTATTGAAAAAGCCAAAATCCAGAGCGCCGCGTCCGAGCAAGGGGATATTTGTCTCCACAAAAGGACGCTGATATACAGGAACCGAGGTCACACCTTCTGCAATCTTCAGAAGTTTTATCTTTGACAACTCTATCTGGGATATAGACTTGGGGTCTGCATCTTCTTTTTCATCCCTGAAAAAATAACCGAGGATTACACTGCCGTTTTTTTCTATGGCTCTGGAAAGGACTGCGTCTTCTCTGCTGTCTGAAGGTTCGGAGAAAACAATGTCCAGCGCTGTTACCTTTACTCCGTATCCTTTCAAGCTATTCAGAAGTCCGGCAAATACAGACCTCTTCCAAGGCCATCTGCCGAGTTCATTTATGCTCTTTGAATCTATCGCAACTATCACAACCCTGTTGTCAGGCTGAACATTTTTTCGGATTTTAAATCTTGCATCCTTGAGTTTCAGGTCAACCGCGTCAAGAAAATGAAAATTCTGCCTGTAAATGAAAAAGGTTACAACTGAAGCAAGAAGACCGATTACAATAAAGGTCAGCAGTCTGGAGTATTTCATAATCGCCCCTTCAAGCCCATTTCCGGCTTAACCGCATTAATCTTTCATTCTCTGGAGATAAGTCTCTACATTGCCGATATGTTTGCCGTTAGGGAATTCGCTTTTATACTGAAGCAGCCTTTCCTTTGCCCTTTTCGTAAATCCCATTTCATCAAGAAGTATCCCTGTAAGATAGAGCGCTGTTTCACGCTGCGGACTTATCGGGTATTCCTCAAGGATAAGCAGATATTCTGCAAGCGCAGCCTCTGGATTTCTAAGGAACCTTGAATAAACAGCTCCCCTCTCAAGCCTTGCATCGCCTCTGATGTCGAGTTTGTCAGTCAGGTCAAGCGCTATCTGAAAAATATAAAGCGCCTCCTCATACTTTCCGGCATCAGCCAGATAATGAGCATAATTTATATTCCATCTTGCAATTATATGCGGAAGGTTGCCTGATATTTCCCACTCTTTCGGAGGCTTTGCAGCGGTAATCTCTTCAAAATCTTTCTTCGCCGTGTATAATGGTGTGTCCTGTTCAATCTTAACAGGGTCAGTCGGATTGATTCCCCTTGTGTTCTGAACCATAGTGTCTGAAGAAAGCGGCTTGGATAATTCCGTATTGCCTGAAATCTCAGCGCTGCCCTCATTTCCGAAAAGGATATTTGCATAACCCTGTGTCATCATCATAAATTCAGTCCCTTTAATGCCGGCAACTGCTGTGGGGCTTTTCACCTTGAAATTTGTCTGCTGTCCTGCAAGCCTTGTAACAGTAGCCCTGAGCTTGCCCTGAGTTAATTTAAAAACGCCTTCTTTCTTATAAGTTGAAACCACAAATTTGTCTATCTCAAGTTCTGTGTTATTGGCGAGGGTAAAAGCGCTGCCATCGGACAGAGACAGTTTTGCCCATCCATCCTTGCCCGTCTTTATCCAGTATCCTGCTTCAAATTCAATACCCTCTTTAGCTTTTTTATATGGGATATTCGCCTTGTCCCTCCAAGATACCTCACCGCTGAGCTTTGCAATTTTACCCGCGGCAGCGTACACAGTGGAAATGAACATAAAGAAACACACATTGACCAGAATAATTAAAAATATTTTTTTCATAACCGCCTCCCCAAAAAGGTTTTATGTTTTTCCTTAACTATTAACTACGGAAAGAAGGTTCAGTTCTTCATAGATTTCTTCGGGTGTCATTATTGAGCCGCCTGTTCTTCCGTAAAAAAGAACTTCCGATTTACCGTTAACAGCAAGCCTTACATCCTCAACCATCTGGCCTGCATTAAGTTCAATCGTGATAAACCTCCTCTTAGGATTTGCAAGAGATGCAAGTTCCTTTTCAGGGAAAGGAAAAAGAGTAATGGGACGGAAAAATCCTAATCTGGAGCCTTCACTCCGCAACTTCTTGACAGCAGAAAACGCTATCCGAGCCGCAGTTCCGAATGCAACAACTATTGTCTCGGCATCTTCTGTGCCAAACATCTCAAATCTTACCTCATCCTCCTTCATCTTCATGTATTTTTCCTGAAGAATACTGTTTCTAACCTCAAGTTCATCCTCGCCCATATAGAGAGATTTGATCACATTTGGGTTTCTCCCAACGCATCCTGTCAGCGCCCATGTCTTCTCCGGAAGTTCAGGCTTTATATAAGGCGTCTGATAAAAAGGTTCCATCATCTGGCCCAGTATTCCATCACCTAAAATCATTACAGGATTTCGGTATTCATCTGCCTTATCAAAGGCAAGCATGGTCAAATCCCAGAGTTCCTGAAGATTATATGGGGCATATACAAGAAGTTTATAATCGCCGTGTCCGCCGCCTTTTACTGTCTGAAAATAATCCGCCTGGCTGCCCGATATGTTTCCAAGTCCGGGCCCTCCCCTCTGCATATTCACGAGTACAGCGGGAAGCTCTGCTCCGCACAGATAGGAAACAGTCTCTTGCATCAGGCTTATGCCGGGGCTGCTTGACGATGTCATAGCCCTCGCGCCCGCAGCAGAGGCGCCATACACCATATTTATTGCGGCTAATTCGCTTTCAGCCTGAATAAAGACACCTCCCGCATCTTCCATGCGCCAAGACATATATTCAGGGATTTCGTTTTGCGGGGTTATAGGATAGCCTGCATAAAAACGGCAGTCTGCCTGAATCGCTGCCTCTGCAATGACCTCATTGCCCTTCATGAAAATCTTTTTAGCCATTGGAAACATTATATCACATTTGACAAAACTCTTACCCTTACATTATGATTTTTTCACAATACCGAGGAGACGTTAATGCATTTTCAGGAACTGATTTTAAAGCTTCATGAATTCTGGTCAAAGCAGGGCTGTGTTCTGCTCCAGCCTTATGATATTGAGGTCGGCGCAGGGACATTCCATCCTGCAACCTTCTTTAAAGTCCTCGGCCCCGAGCCGTGGAAAACAGCCTATGTTGAACCTTCAAGAAGGCCTACAGACGGCAGATACGGTGAGAACCCGAACAGGCTTCAGCATTATTACCAGTATCAGGTAATCCTTAAGCCCTCGCCGAATGAAAGTCAGGAAATTTATCTTGAAAGCCTCACATATCTCGGCATAGAACCTCAAAAACATGACATACGATTTGTGGAAGATGACTGGGAATCCCCGACACTCGGCGCATGGGGGCTTGGATGGGAGGTCTGGCTTGACGGAATGGAGATAACGCAGTTCACATATTTTCAGCAGGTAGGAAGCATTGATCTGAAGCCTGTGTCGCTTGAGATAACATACGGGCTTGAAAGAATTGCCATGTACCTCCAGAATGTAGACAATGTATTCAACCTTGAGTGGTCCAAGGGCATAAAATACGGCGACATTCACCATATCGGCGAGGTGGAATTTTCAAAATATAACTTTGATTACGCAGACACAGAACTTCTCATAAAACAATTTGAAGCTTATGAAAAAGAATCCATAAGACTGCATGAACTCGGACTCGTTCTTCCGTCATATGAGTTCTGTCTTAAGTGTTCTCACACATTTAATCTTCTTGATGCAAGGGGAGCTATCTCTGTAACAGAGAGAACAGGCTACATTGCACGCGTGAGAAACCTTGCGAGACTGTGCGCACATGCGTATATGAAACAAAGAGAAGAGATGGGATTCCCACTGCTGAAGACTTCAATTTAACAAGCCGGAACTGTCCGGATACTTGGTGATTTTTTCATTTGAAAAATCCTCCGGATATGCTATAGTTTAGACATTTAGGGGAAAATACGACAGTTCGCATAGCAATTGTTGTGCAAAAAATTAACTGCATAATAAGACAAGGAAACAGTAAATGACTAAACCAGCGTTTTTTGCCGCCGCTCGAAGTTTTTCCCATGCCAATCTTATGTATCAGAAATTTAAAGAATCCAGCAGTGATGTGCATATTCTTGACTTCAATCACTATTTTATTACTCCACAAGGTATATATTTTCTTTTATGGTTTTCTCTATTGTTTAATGTATGTGCCTTTCTCAAGAATCAAAAAGCGATTCCAAAATCAATAGAAAAAGACCTCCAAAAAGTCTACGAAGATTTGAAACAATGTCGACATGTTACCTTTCACATACCCCCTTCTTTTTACGATGATAGATTTCGGATTTTTTTAAAACCTTCTTCTTGGAAGACAGTTGAAAAGATTCATCATGCCTTGTCAAAGTTTTTTGATGACGAGTTTTTGCGCTACGGCGAGGAGACATATTTACACCCGAATCAATCATAGCCTTTATAAGTCTATTTGCAAACTGGTTATGTTTGGATTCTCCTATAGAAGAGAATTTAAAGGCATGACAAAGCCATGCACAACAAGGCACTCCACTTGACGCCAAAAAACCGGCGCAAGTGAGTTTAGCGTTAGATTGACTTGATGAAGGAGAACCAGATGAAAAGACTAATGGTATTCATCGTCGCAAGTATTCTTGGATGCGTAGATATATCTTATGGTTTTGAAATTGATGGATTTAAGGATGGGATGAGAAAAGACGTTGTTCTTGAAAAGTCATTGTCGTGGAATTATGATAAAGTAGATGATAGGGGAGACAGTGTGGGTGTATATGATTTTCCGGACAAGAAAACCTATAGACATATAAATTTATCGTTTCATAATAATCGGTTAGTCGGCTTTCAGAAAAATTACAAACCTTCTATGGCAAATTATATAATGTTGTTTAAGGAACTTGGCGATAAATACGGAGATAACGTTAATTGTAGTGCTGGAACAGATTTATCTACAAGTGGGGAGAATAAAAATATTACCTGTATATGGGTTGTCGGTAATGAAAAGATTCATATATCATATAATATATTTCCTTCAAATGATCAGTTGTCCGTTTATTACAATGCATACGACAAGTACAATAATACGAAAACCAAATAATTATTATGGATTTAGCAATCTAATTAATCTAATTAATAATTAGGGACACATCCCATATTTTTGCTATGAACGAGTATATAGTATATAGATACTTTGAATGTTTTTCAGGAAAAGAATAATCAACATCAATCTTGAAAGATTTTTTATCTATTATCTATAAAAAAGAGAGAGAACTTTGATATACTGCTTTTATATTATTTCTGTAAGGAGGGACGGTAAGGAGGGACGAGAGAAATATGGGATGTGTCCCTATTTAATTTCTATTTAATTTCTCTATTTAATTTCTCTATTTAATTTCTCTATTTAATTTCTCTATTTAATTTCTCCCTATTTAATTTCCCAAATCCGAGAAACCGGCTTACCCAATAGGCAAGAAATGGGATATTTTTTTCAGGAGCAAGTTTCCTTTCCAGAAGGAACTTTTGAAACTCAGGAAGTGTCTCTTTGTTAGCGTCAGACGATTTTGCCATATTTTACGACCTTTCATATTTAGTCCATAATAATACCACAAAATACGAAATAGTGGAAATACCATGCAATTGATTTTACGTGATTTTTTCATTTGAAAAATCCTTCAAATGTGATATAGTTTAGACAGTTTTAGAAAAATACGACAGTTCGCATAGCAATTGTTGACACAAGAAAAATTAAACATTCCAGGGGCTAAACATGAATGAAGACATGAAAGAATATTATCAAAACGAAGAAGAATTCTTGGATGAGTTCTCTGATTTTGCTAGAGAAGCTGCAAAACTCCTCAAGGATGAATGGCAACCAAATTATGGCTGTAGTGATAAGGCAAGAAAAAATAGAGATTATTTCCTTTCGAGGGGGGAATTATATTCTCTTACGTTTGATAGCGCTGCTACATATCACGATAGAAATGGTTTTTCATCAGTTCAAATAGTATTAGCATCTTCGAAACGTATAGTAACAGTACGAGTTAAGCGAGAAGACGGGAATTTAATTGCAGAAAAAATAGTTGATAAAAAAGTTGAAATTTAACAGAAGTTAAAAAAAGCTAAAATGGAAACCAAATGAAATTTAAAAAAATATCCAGGCATGATTTGATTTATAAAGCGACAAAAATTATGAAGAATAATTAGGAATAATTAGAAATAATTAGGGACACATCCTATTTAACTTGACAAGCACGCCTCTCTCCGGTAGAATTTCGACATGGTAAGAATCGCACGGGCTGTTGCAGCCGGTTTTCCCCATCATGTAGTGCAAAGGGGAAACAATAGAGAAAATGTATTCATTGATGATGAAGACAGGGGAAAATATATCGGACTTCTGAAAAAATATTCCAGGGAAAGAGATGCCCAGATACTGGCCTATTGTTTGATGTCAAACCATGTGCATCTGCTGATTAAGCCCAAAGAAAACGATTCCCTGTACAAAATGATGCAGGTAGTAACGCTTTGCTACACACAATTTACAAACAGAAAATATAGCCGCACAGGAAGATTATGGGAGAGCAGGTACCATTCCTGTATTGTGGATAAGGATTCCTATCTTTGGGCAGTTGCAAGATACATAGAGACAAACCCTGTACGTGCCCGGATGGTGAAAAAAGCAGAAGACTACGCATACTCAAGTGCGCTGGCACATATAATGGGAAAACCAGACGATCTTTTAAACGAGGAGCTTATTGCAGAAACACAGAGGAAGGATTACAGGGAGTTTATCAGAGAAACGAGCGCAGAGAAAGACAGGGACTTGATACGCTATCATACGAGGACAGGCAAGCCGCT
>JAHILQ010000200.1 GCA_018896985.1 Nitrospinota bacterium | reverse complement strand
TGTGAAGAATGTCTTTGCTCTTGGAAAAAACGATATGCTCTCCTGATACGTTACACCTATTGCGCCAACAAATTTTCCAAGGAGTTTATTCGCAAGTCCGGGCACAGAATTCTGTTCTACTATCATTGCAGGGATTGACATCATGGATGCTGCAAGCACAGGCCCCACAGACGCATAACCCCCCACTCCTATCACAATATCAGGAGATACCGCCTTAAGAATTCCATAAGAGTCAACTATTGAAAACAGCATCTTCCATAAAGCTCTAATCTTCCTCAATATAGATACGCCGACAAAGCCTTCTGCCCTCAGAAATTTTATCGGATACCCTTCCCGCGGAATAATCCTCGCCTCAATTCCGTATTCCGTGCCTATGAATATCACTTCTGTCTTATCCTCTCTTCTTTTTAATTCCTCTGCTATGGCTATGCCCGGGAATATATGCCCTCCGGTGCCGCCTCCTGCGATAATCACCCTCATACAAATTCCAATTTAAAATTTAAGATTAAAAATTCAAAAAGCAAAATTTGGTCTACGACTCGTAGAGAATTCCTTAATTTTAAATTTTGAATTTTAAATTTTGAATTATTTGTTCCCATATACCGCCCTCAGAGCCTTTTTTCTCATTACCAGTTCTTTTGTCCTGTCAACGACTCTTCTGCTGTCTTCTCCTTTTGAAAGATTAAGCAGAATGCCTACTGCCGCCATATTCACAAGCAGGGCTGAGCCCCCGTAACTTATAAACGGCAGGGGAAGCCCCTTTGTCGGAATCATCCCTGTTACAACAGAGAAATTTATCAGCGCCTGAAGCGCAATCATTATTGAAAGGCCAAAAGACAGATAATATACAAAGCTGTCCTTAGCCTTGTTAGTAGCGGCTATCCCCCTCACAAACAACATCACGAAAAGGAAAATAATTACACCCGCGCCTATCAGCCCGAGTTCCTCGCCGACAAGCGAGAAAATAAAATCAGTATGGGCTTCAGGCAGGAACAACAACTTCTGTTTGCTTTCGCCAAGGCCGACCCCTTTAATCCCTCCGCTGCCGAGGGCAATAAACGATTGTATAAGCTGGAAGCCGCTTCCCTGAGGGTCATCCCACGGATTAAGGAAAGATGTAACACGCTTCCATCTGTATGGCTCTCTTATAAGCTTTACTGCGACAGGAAGCGCAAATACTGCCATGGATAACAAATACCTCAGCTTCATGCCTGAAAAAAACAGCATGGCAAGTGTAATTATGCCGAGACTTATGGCAGCGCCAAAGTCAGGCTGTTTGAGAAATATGACCTGAAATGCCGCCATAATTCCGATAGGCTTTATAAAAGAGACAAAGCTGTCTGTCCTGTAATGATACGCTGACATATATTTAGCAAGGAATATAACCATTGAAAGCTTGACCAGCTCTGACGGCTGAAAGGTTGAGGGCCAGAGTCTTAACCATCTTTTTGCTCCGCCTGCCGATATTCCCATTCCCGGCACAAAGACAAGAATAAGAAGTAGCAGGGAGAATATAAGCAGAGGCAGTGCGATCTTTTTCAGAGTGTCGGGTTCCAACCTGTAAGCAGTAAACATTGCTGCAAATCCGAGCAGCATCGTAAACAGATGCCTCTTAAAATAAAAAAACTGCGTCACATCTTTTTTTGACATGGCCGGGGATACAACTGCCGTTGAACTGTATATCATAAGCGCCCCCAACCCCAGGAGGAAAAACATGATTAACAAAAGCCATCTGTCATACGTTTTATTCATCTCAGGATAAACCCTTCACAATCTTTTTAAACTGCTCTCCCCTGTCTTTGTAATCCCTGAACATATCAAAACTTGCGCATGCAGGAGAGAGGAGCACAACATCGCCTTTTGATGCTGATTTTCTGGATATCATCACAGCTTCTTCCAGATTATCCGCAAATATGGTCTCTGTCAGTCCGCCAAGAACTTTTTTTATCTTTTCCCTTGCCTCTCCGATGAGAACGAGTTTTTTTACTCTGCTCTTTACGAGAGAACTCAGAAGAGAAAAATCTCCGTCTTTGTCTCTTCCGCCCGCAATCAGAATTACAGGCATTGAAAAACTCTCAAGCGACTTTACCACCGCATCTACATTCGTGCCTTTTGAGTCATTGATGTAATCCACGCCTTCAAATTCCCTGACAAGTTCAAGACGGTGTTCAAGCCCTTCAAAATCTTTCAAGGCGCTTATAACTGCATCTGCCGGACAGCCTGCAAGGAGAGCCATGGCCGAGGCAGCCATGGCATTCTCCAGGTTGTGAACACCTTTAATGTTTATCTCATCAGCCTTTATAAGTTGAGAGTTG
This sequence comes from Nitrospinota bacterium, assembly GCA_018896985.1. Taxonomy (GTDB): domain Bacteria; phylum Nitrospirota; class Thermodesulfovibrionia; order Thermodesulfovibrionales; family UBA1546; genus UBA1546. The sequence goes on along the minus strand of JAHILQ010000200.1, from coordinate 371 downwards.
AGAGTTGAGAGTTGAGAGTTAATAAAATTGGAATAAATAACACCATCTTTGAAATAGACCCCTTCTACCGCTTTTTTGCGGCTGAAGAAATATACATCAGGTAATCTTGAATCTTGAATCTTGAATCTTGAATCGTATAATCTCATCGTTTCTATGTCATCCGCATTAAGGACAAGGAAATCTTCTTCCTGCTGGTTTGCGAATATCTGCGCCTTTGCGTCTTTGTATTTTTCCATTGAATGATACCTGTCCATATGGTCAGGCGTGATATTGAGGATGGATGCGCCGGCAGGCCTGAACATCTCTATTGCCTCAAGCTGAAAACTTGACACCTCAGCGACAATATAGTTGAGAGTTGAGAGTTGAGAGTT
>JAHILQ010000199.1 GCA_018896985.1 Nitrospinota bacterium | reverse complement strand
CCGCCTTTTCCTGTTATCGCTATCTTCATGAAAGTATTATAACTGTAATTTAGCAAATTTTGAATTGAGTTAGTCAGAACGTCTGCTCTGTAATCGTTTGATTTTTATTGAATTTTTCGTTATTATCACTTATGGAAATCAAGAAACTTCTCGAAGATTCTGGACATTATCTGATGAATACATATAACAGGTTTCCGATTGTCCTCAGAAAAGGCCGCGGCATGAAGGTGTGGGGGGCTGACGGAAAAGAATACCTTGATTTTGTCGGGGGCATAGCGGTAAATGTGCTCGGACACTGCCATCCGAAGGTCGTTGTCGCCATTCAGAAGCAGGCGCAGCGGCTGATTCATGTCTCAAATCTCTATCATATAGAGCCGCAGATAAAACTTGCAAAACTGCTTGTGGATCACTCTTTTGCAGACAAGGTCTTTTTCTGTAATTCCGGAGCAGAGGCGAACGAGGCAGCAATAAAACTTGCCAGAAAATATGCTAAAGAGCATCTCGGCAAAGATAAATTTGAGATAATAACCGCTGTTAATTCATTTCACGGAAGGACTCTTGCAACTCTTACGGCAACAGGACAGGAGAAATTCCAGAAAGGTTTTGAGCCGTTGGTCCCGGGTTTCAAACATGCAGCCTTTAATGATATCAGCGAGCTCGAATCTGCAATAACACAGAATACCTGCGCTGTCATGCTTGAGCCGATACAGGGTGAGGGAGGAGTAAATATCCCTGACAATGATTACTTTAAAAAAGTGCGTGAGCTGTGCAATAAGCATAATCTGCTTCTTATTCTTGATGAAGTTCAGACAGGCATAGGACGCACAGGGAAACTCTTTGCTTACGAGCATTTTCATGTTGCCCCTGATATAGCGACCCTTGCAAAAGGGCTCGGCAGCGGCGTGCCGATAGGCGCAATGCTTGCCACAGACAAGGCGGCGTCTGCCTTTGTGCCGGGTTCTCATGCATCCACATTCGGCGGCAATCCGCTTGTATGTGCGGCAGCGATAGCGACAATGGAGACAATTCTTGAAGACGGCTTTATGTTTGACCAGTGCAAGCGGATGGGAGAATATCTCAAAAATGAATTAAAATGCCTGCAGAAAGAATTCCCGGCTGTGATAGCTGATATAAGAGGAATGGGACTTCTTGTAGGCATGGAGCTTACAAGGGATTGTTCATCCATTGTTAAGGCATGCATGGGAAAGGGGCTTCTCCTTAACTGTACAGCAGGGAATGTGCTTCGTTTTACTCCTCCTCTGATTGTACATGGAAGAGACATAGACAGCATGATTGATATACTGGATGAAGTGTTGAGCAATGTGACATGAAAATTCAAAATTCAAAATTCAAGATTCAAAATGAAAAGTTTAAAATTAAAGAGCTTTTGAATTTTAGGCAGTAAGGAGCGTTCAGTGAAAAGAGATTTTCTGACATTATGGGATTTATCTTCAGAAGAGATAAATAAACTCTTGAAGCGGGCGATTGATATGAAGTCAGGGATTGATGCCAGCAGGTGCCCGCTGATTGGAAAAAGCATCGGGCTTCTATTTGGGAAGGCATCTACAAGGACAAGGGTTTCGTTTGAGGTGGGGATTTATCAGTTGGGCGCGCATTCAGTCTATTTAACCCCTAATGAGATACAGCTTGGCAGAGGCGAGACAACAGCGGATACGGCAAGGACGCTTTCCAGATACCTTGACGCAGTTGTTGTAAGAACATTCGGACACGATTTGCTTGAAGAGTTTGCATCGCATTCTTCCATGCCTGTTATCAACGGGCTCAGCGATTTGCATCATCCGTGTCAGGCGCTGGCTGATTTAATGACCATACTTGAGAAAAAAGGACGCCTGAAGGATATTAGGGTTGCATACATCGGCGACGGCAATAATGTTGCGAACTCGCTGATTGAGTCTGCATCACGGATGGAAATGAACCTTACTGTTGCGTGTCCTGAAGGTTATGAGCCGGATTCCGAAGTATTTGAAAAAGCAAAGGCTTCTGCAAAGAGCGAGATAATTATTCTCAGGGATCCGAAAGAGGCTGCGGGACGGGCTGATGTGATTTATACAGATGTCTGGGTCAGCATGGGTCAAGAAGAAGAAGCTGAGGAAAAAAGAAAGAGGCTGAAAGATTATCAGATAAACAGCAAACTTCTTTCATGTGCAAAGAAAGATGTCGTTGTGCTTCACTGTCTGCCCGCGCACAGAGGCGAAGAGATAACGGATGAGATTATGGACGGCCCGCACAGCGCTGTATTTGATCAGGCAGAGAACCGGTTACATGTTCAAAAGGCGCTGCTTGAAATGTTATTGAGTTAGGACTTTCGCTGACTTTTTACTCTTTCCATCACCTCTATCAGAGGCATATTGAGTTTTTTTGCAAGTTTTTTGCAGTCTTCGTATTCAGGTGTTATTTTAATAATATCGCTGCCGAGTTTTGAGACTTTGATTTTTACCTTGCCTAATGCGGTATTGATTTCCTTTATCTCCCTTTCCAGCGTTTGCCTGCCTGCCTCATAAAACCTGAGTCCTATTGTTGTTGTCTCTTCAAATATTATCTTCATCATCTTCTCTTTCTCATTGCTGTTGCAGAGCACGGTCAGCTTTATTCCGGGCCTTCCTTTTTTCATTATCAACTGCGTCAGATAGACATCAAGCGCGCCTGCCTTAAACAGCCTTTCCATCACGTATTCGTATATCTGCGGATTCATATCATCTATGGTGGTTTCAATCACTGTTACTTTCTCATCAGAAAATTCCCCCATCCCCCCTTTAGTAAAGGGGAGTGAGGGGGGATTACCGATAAGAATTCTGAGCACATTCGGTTTATCCTTGAAATCCTTATTGCCTGCGCCAATCCCTATTTTTTCAATAACCATATCAGGGGTGCTTCCGAAGGAAGATGAGATTTCTTTTAATATGACTGCGCCTGTCGGAGTGGTCAGCTCATAGTCCGGGTTGTCAGAATAAACAGGGATGCCCTTTAACAGCTCTGCTGTTGCAGGCGCAGGCACAGGCAGTAT
>JAHILQ010000198.1 GCA_018896985.1 Nitrospinota bacterium | reverse complement strand
GGCATACCCCATTCTTCCATCATACGCCATGGGCTCATCCCTGTGCCGCCCGGAGCTCCGTCAATCGTCAATAAATCGATTTTAGCCTTGGAACTCCATTTAATTGTCATTGCCAACTCACGCAAGCCGTACGCGCCGGTCTTTAAAGTAACTCTCTTAAACCCGAGTTTCCTGAGCCTGGAGACTTCAGCGTAAAAGCCTTTCTCATCGATAAAGCCCATTCGGCTATGACGCTCAAATTCTTTGATGGCTTTGTCTTTGAAAGCTGCCTGAACAACAGGATCAGACGGATCAGGAGTGACAATATAACCGCGCCTTTGTAATTCAAGGGCGCGTTCAAGAGAATTCACTTTAATTTCACCGCCGATACATTTAGCGCCCTGTCCCCATTTCAATTCTATTGTTTCAAGTCCATGCCTGTCGATGATGTACTCGGCAACTCCCAGACGGGTGTCTTCTACATTCATCTGCACAAGTATCTCGCCATATCCATGATGATAGCGGCGATACGTTTCAATCCTGCGGTCCATATCCGGGGCTTTTGTTACCATGTGTTTGTTGTTTAATTCAAGGGCGGGGTCAATGCCGCATACATTTTCACCGCAGACAATCGTGACACCGGAAATTGCAGCACCTGCTGCAAAATGCTCCCAGTTCTTGCGGGCAATTTCTGTAGACCCGAGAGCGCCTGTAAAAATCGGCACTTTCATCTTTACCTTTTTTGTCCAGCCATATTCGGTTTCCGTGTTGACATTGGGAAATGTGGCGGTATCAGGGTCGCCTTTTTGACCTTTAGGCAGGCCCTTAGCCCCAAGGGCATAACCATGAATGTTCAGATGAGAATAGTCAATCGGATAATTTTTGTCCCCGCCTGCGGTTACTTCACCGAACGGCCCCGGATAAATCACCTCTCTGCCTCTGAAAGTTGACTTGAAGACCTCACAATTTCCCCTACATCCGTCAATACAGCGAGTGCAAAGCCCGCTCATCGGTGATACACTTTTTGAACGGTTGTGCGTTCTTGTTGCGTCATTAGCATTTGGTCGCTGCAAATTCATCTGTTTTCCTCCTTTAATAAGTTTGTTTTTTTGATATGACTGTAACTTTTTGCACTGCTTGCTGACAATTACGTTTTCTTATGCTCCCCACCTCCCTTGCATTAAGTTTTAGTAAACAAATACTCAAAATGTTAAGTATTTATTTAGTCATCGGGCAAAAAAAATCCACGAAGGGATTTAAAATGCCTTCATAATAACCTTAAATTAAACGCAAATTACTAATAATTCTGTCTCCTCATCCGATGCGTTTTTCCATACCGAAGGAAGAGAGTGTTTCAGATATATTGAATCTCCGGGAGAAAGCATCTTTTCAGAATTCTCGATTTTTACCGAAACAGTCCCCTTCAGCACATGGATTAATTCGTTTTTTTTACTGCTAAGAAAATGGCTGTCTAATTCAGCGCCGGCATTTATTACTGTCAGATATGCGGATGTTTTATCGTTAGAAACTATATTGAACAATGAATATCCCTCTTCCTTTTTTAGAAGAGATTGCAGTGTGTGGTCTTTTCTGAAGAGCCAGTCCGCCTCATCATGTTTTTTTTCTTTTTGCAAAAGATCATTTGGACTAATTCCAAGCGCCTCAGCAATCTGCAAGAAAGAACTGAGGGAAGGACTAATCTGGTTATTTTCGAGTTGAGAAATAAAACTGGGCGTAAGATCAACCTTATCCGCCAATTCCTTCTGGCTTATGCCAAGCCTTGTCCTGACATCTTTTATTCTGCCTCCCACATCAGTAGCAAGCTCTCTCTTTGGGAATGTGACAGTCACGTCTCTTCCTTTAATCTCATAAAGATGCGGCTTAAAAGCCTCTCTGTCCTGTCTTCCCTCAAGCTTCAGTGCCTTTATATACAACTTATCTCTTCTTTTATATAAGTCAAAGACCACCTGCGTGACATGTCTCAGATTTGCCTTAAAGCTCTGGCTGTGCGCATCCTTCTCCAACAGCCAGTAAGCAACTGTTCCGAGGTCATAAAGCCTGGGGCACATATATGTAAAAAACTTGTAAGTTTCATTTTCATTTCCCCATAGATCCTGCATGCCTGTAAGGCTGTCAAAAACATACCTTACACCTCGCGAAAAACTGTCTTCAAGAGAATTCAGTTTGTGGGTAAATTCCTCTATGCT
>JAHILQ010000197.1 GCA_018896985.1 Nitrospinota bacterium | reverse complement strand
CATTAAGATGTTCAGTGATTTTGAGAACTCCATCAGAAATTGATCTGATATTTGTATCAATATAATGCCTGTCAAAGAGGTATTCACCTGACATCTTTTCTTCCATGTCTGCCATTAATTCAAGGACATGATTGTTTTTTTCAAGAAGGCGCTGAAATGCGTGGTACTTTGTCTTAAATGCCTCTGTTGAAGACAGTTTAGCGGGTAAAGGCTGAGATGCCTTTTTAAATCTTTTAAATATACTTTTAATGTTAGTCATGATTAAATTCTACCAAAATAATGAACAAAGCAAAACATCTACAATACATTTATATCATTATAACTTTTTTGATTGCAATGTTATAATTAACGAAGAACCCTGCGGCAGAGACCGCAGGGTATCAAAGAGTTAAGTCGCCTACTGTCATTCCCGCGAAAGCGGGAATCCAGAAAGAGGCTAAATACTGGATTCCGCATCAAGTGCGGAATGACGGAAATAAGGTAACCCTGTGGCAAGACCACAGGGAATTGCAAGTTAAAAATTTATTATAACATTATAAAAATAATTTAATTGACTTGAGAATATAATATCATTATAATCTTTTTTAAGATAACATTATAATCAATTAAGATGGAAAGATTAATTAACAGAGAAGATGCACAAAAGCTTTATGTTCAGCTCTACGAAATACTGCGTGGAAAGATTGAGAACGTGGATTGGGCTGTTGATTCTCAAATCCCCACAGAAGAAGACCTCTGCAAGACCTATGAAGTAAGCAAGGCCACGGTCAGGCTTGCGGTATCAGAGCTTGCAAGGCAGGGTTATCTAAGGTGTCAGCAAGGCAGAGGGACTTTTGTATGTAAAAGGATAATACCCGAGGGCATCTCGATGCTCACGAGCTTTAAGGAAAATATGATCGATGCGGGAGTAACATTTTCGACAAGGGTCCTTGCCCAGACAATCGTAATGCCCATTGATGATCTCGATATAAAGCTTAATATTCCTGAGGACAAGCATGTTATCTATATAAAGAGATTAAGGTCAGTTGATGAGGAGCCTGTTTTATTGCAGGAAACATATATGCCCCATGACATATGCCCCTTGCCTTTAGAGGAAGACCTTGAGAGCAATTCACTATTTGATGTCCTTGAAAAAAAATGCGGGGTAAAGATTACAAGTGTGCAGGACTATATCGGCATTGCCTATCTAAATGAGGAGGAAGGCAGGCTTTTGGGGCTGTCGGAAGGATCAGCCGCTCTGCTTTTGGAACAACTTTTTTACTCAGGGAAAAAAAGAGTAATGTATACACGCTCAGTTAAAAGACCAGACAGGTTTAAACTTTTTGTAGAACTGGAGAGAAAAACATAAAAATAGTTGAACAGGTGAAAAGTTGAAAGGTTGAAAGGTTTTTAATTCTTTGAACTTTTAACTGTTCAACCTTTCAACTATTCAACAAAAATTAAAGGAGGAGGTAAGCAAAATATACATAATGCATTGATAATTAAGGTTTTTAAGCATTTTGCTTAAAAGGTTTTGAGATTAAATTCTAAATCTGAAAGGAGGTGTTATATGAAAAGAAACGGCGCCGTAAAAGACATAATGGTTGATATCTTTGATTTTCCCCATATTCCTTACTGGTTTACTATCAGGCAGGCTATGGAAATACTTAAAAGGGTATCTTCCGGAAAGGAAAAGGCTGTTGTTGCCGATACCATTTTGGTCTTTGATGAGAAGTATAACTATATGGGCATGATCAGACCCAAGGATATAGTTATAGGATTAGAACCAGCAATTCTCAAAAAAACAGAGTGGACGACAGGGGGTATGGTGGAAGTCAGCCGTGACGCCCAGCATGTCAGCGAAGAAGCCCTTGCCAGTATTGCTGAAAGAATGTTCGGAGAGGATGCCAAAAAACAGGCTGAAACGCAGGTAAATAAAATCATGTCGTCATCAAAGATATCCGTATCTCCCGATGACTCCCCGGCAAAGGCGGCATATCTGATGGCTCATCATAATCTGTCATTTATCCCTGTATTGGAGAATAAGCAAAAGCTGGTGGGAATGTTGAGCATGCCAGCGGTCTTCAACTGGGTTTCGGCGGTTGTTCTGGAATGATATTAATAAACAGCAATAAATTAATTAGGAGGTTTCTATGAGTGCTAAAGAAAATGAGGCAAAGCATCCTGATGGTCTTCCGCCGCCGCCACATGAGATTAACATCTCTGAACTGGAGAAAGGCGAGGCAGCACCCAAATCAGGTAAATTTGTTTTTACATGGGTTCTTATTGCAATAGCAGCAGGCATAGCTGTCTATCTAGTGCCAACCCCCGAGGGTTTGTCAGATAGAGGACATAAGTTTTTAGCTCTTCTTACAACGATTATCATCCTCTGGACATCGGAAGCCATCTCCATAGGCGTAACGGCATTAATGGTGGGAGCCGGGCTTGCCCTTTTCGGGATACAGCCATTGGCAAAGGCTTGGCAGACATATGCCCATCAGACAGTCGTATTCGTCTTCACAATCATAATGATGGGGGTCATACTTAGTCAGACAACCTTGCCGAACAGGGTTATGAACGGCGTACTGAAGGTGGGAGGCACGAGTGTCATGAGGCTCAGCTTCACCCTCTGTATGTCGGCAACCTTTCTGGCGGCATGGACGCATGACGCAGCCATTACCATTATTCTGCTGTTTGCGTTGCTCCCGATGATTTTAAAGATGGGGTATACTCCTGCAAAGAGTAATAACTTCACAAAACATTTCATGTTTGTCGTCCCGCTCGGCGCGGCCTGCGGAGGAGGCGCAACATTCGTAGGAAGCGGAAGATCTCCTGTTAGTGCAGAACTGTTTGGAGTGCTGACGGCGTATAATGTCGGATTTCTGGAATATATGTTATATCAGTTTGTCCCCTCAATGATTTACGGCGTGGGGACATGGATTGCATTATGGCTTGTATTCCCGCCTGGGATCAAGAAGCTTCCTGCTGAGGTTACAACTTTAAAACTTTCCCCTATGACAAAGAATGAAAAAACACTTACATTGCTTTTAGCCACAACGCTTGTTCTCTGGATAATAGGTGATTTCACAAAGGTTCATGTATCAGTTGTTGGAGCCGGTTTTGTAATAGCGGTCATGCTTTTTGGTCTGGTCAGTTGGAAGAAGTGCCTCGGGGAATTTCCGTGGAACCCGATGATGGTATTTGGGTCTGGTTTTGCCCTTGGCATAGCGATGCTGGATACCGGGGCAGGCAAGTGGATAGCTGAACAGATATTCCCGCTTTTTGAAGGAGCACCGTGGCCCGTTGTCTCATTCGGCGTGGGCTGGATTAGCGCAATAGTAACGAGCTTTATGGCAAATGCCGCCGCATGTGCCCTCTTGGTGCCTGTTGTCGTTCCTATGGCAGACATGGCAGGCATACCGACACTTCCGATAGCCATGACAGTTCCGCTTGCAACGACATTTGTCTTTCTGGTTATAGGCTGCCCTCCAACCCTTATTGCTTATGGATTCGGGTACTTTACACAGGTAGAGGCATTCAAGGTATTTTTCTTAAGGGCTGTTATCTGTCTCCTCTTGGCTGGTGCAGTGCAGGCTGTGTGGTGGCCGCTCGTCGGGATGCCAGGCAATCTCGATATGATGGCAACGCCTGCAAAATTAACAATCATGGGGACTGAGCCAATAGCAAAATAGTGTTTGTGTATAAAGTCTGAAAAAATCCCCACACTTGCCCTCCCCCGATAAGGGGGAGGGTTGATAAATAAGCCACTGGAGAGGTTGGGGAGGGGAAAAAAGAGTGAAAAGGAGGTGAGAAAAACAGGCAGGGATTGAGCGTAAAGCGCTTTAAGTTAATAACCGTTTAAAAATTATATACCAGGAGGTCTCATGATGATTAAAAAGATAGCTCTATGTATGATGGCGGTGTTTCTCTCCTTTGGTTTTACAGCCATTGTTGAAGGCTCAGAGGTTAATGGTGCCGGGGTTAGGGGAGTTATAGCTGTCATTGAACCTATAGCGCCCCTTGTGAAGAGTAAGGTTAAAGTTACTGTCAAACTAAAGGAAGAAAAGGCAGGACCTACAATTGATGCTGTAGGAGAGAAAAAGATTGCCTTTGGCATGATGACCCGCGATTTAAATGACGCCGAGAAAAAGAAATATCCGAACATTAAAGCTATCACAATTGCCAAAGACGGCGTAGCTATCGTGGTCCATAAGAATAATCCGGTAAAGGAATTGACAGCAGCCCAGATAAGAGATATATATGCCGGCAAGATAACTGACTGGTCACAGGTTGGAGGGTCCAAAGGCAAGATCGTAGTTAATATCAGGGAAAAAGGTTCAGGTCAGAGGGTTGCTATGGAAAGTGCTTTAATGGGCGGAGCAGCAGTTGATGAAAAGAGCGCCTTTGTTTATAGTGCGATGGGAGCTATGAGCGACGATGTTTCTCTGAACAAGGCTGCTATCGGCTACATCTTAATCAGCGCTATTAGGGATGTTAAGGCAATTACGGTTGATGGAAAGGCACCAACAATCGCAAGCATAAAAGCAGGTGCATGGCCAATGGAGGCTCCGTTATTGCTGTTAACCCTTGGTGAACCTGCTGGTACGACCAAGACCTTTATTGATTTCCTTCTTAGCCCTGAAGGACAGAAGGCGATAGAGAAGCAAAAAGTCGCCCCTGTGCGCCCGACAAAGTAAAAGGATATAATACTACCAAAAAACAGATATAGAAAATGCTATCCCTATATGTTCCCCTCCCGCAAGGGAGGGGAAATTTAGGATAGCCTGCGGTCTCTGCCGCAGGGAGGTTCATTATAGCGTTATTGCTGTTCTTGCCTTAGCATTGGTATTTGGCTTTAAGCTCGTAAGCTTTAAGACCGTTGTATTAAAATTCCCATGGGAAACATGGATTGTATTTGGCGCAGGTTATGCACTCGGCGTGGCAATGTTAGAGACAGGGGCCGGCAAATGGTTTGCAATGCAGTTCCTGCCCATGCTTGAAGGAAAGAGTTGGGTAGTTGTATTCGCCGGTGCAGGTCTTTTAGGCGCTGTTATGTCAAGCTTTATGGGCAATGCAGCGGCAACAGCGCTTATATTGCCTGTAACATTGCCGATGGCGCAGAGCCTTGGCATTCCCGAGGCTGCGATTGCCCTTTCAGCGCCTATCTCAACATCTTTTATAATGCTTGTTATCGGATGCCCGCCGACACTTATAGCGTACGGCACAGGTTATTTCAGCCAGGTAGAATTTATAAAGGTTGCGATTCCTTGGGCAATAGCCTGTCTCATTGCGGTAACACTGGGAGCGGCTATTTACTGGCCTTTAACCGCATATCCTGAACTGCCGCTGCTGGGAATTAGATAGTTAAAAAAAGTGTCAGTGAAAAAAGTGTCAGTGTCAGTGTATAGTGTCAGAAAAGCAGTGAACAGTGTCAGTGAAAGGAAGATAAAAAGTGGGCAAAATTACATCTGCAGAAGAACTTGAGGTTTTTAAGAGGAGCCACAAATCAGTATGATGCTTAATGGATTGGTTAAATCCTTAACTGACACTGACACTCGACACTGACACTTGTAGGGAGATTAAATGAGATATATTGTTACTTTTATCATACTCTTCTTAAACTGGGTAATATGGTCGGGCATGTTTGATGCCTTTCATCTCTCACTCGGTATTATATCTTGCGCCATTGTAACCTACACGACACATGACATCCTTTTTACCCGTGAAAAGTTTTCTTATAAACAGATAATAGAGGTTTGGAGATTTATCAAATATATACCCTGGCTTTTGTGGCAAATCATTCTTTCTAATATCCATGTCGCAGGTCTGGTGTTAAACCCAAAGATGCCGATTGAACCACATATGATAAGGGTCAAGACACGGTTAAAAAAGGATATCTCCATTGTAACCTATGCCAATTCCATTATCCTTACGCCCGGCACTATTACTGCTGATATTACAGACGGGGAATTCCTTGTCCATTGCATAAGTAAAAAGGTTGCAGACGATCTTCTTACAGGCGATATGGAAAACAGGGTTGCGCATATATTTATGGAGGATTAAATGGAAAGTTTTTTTCTGGGAATAAGTTTATCGCTATGTTTTCTGGTATTGCTCTCTCTGTACCGCGGGATATTCGGACCGACAGTGCTTGACAGAATAATAAGCGTCAGCGTTATCGGCACAAAGACCACAGTAATACTTTTACTTATAGGTTTTATCTATAAAAGGGCAGACATGTTTGTTGATATATCACTTGCCTATGCCCTCCTTAACTTCATAGTAACCATTGCGGCGGCAAAATTCTTCCATACGAGGAAGAGCATAATCCCGGGGGCAAAATACTATAAAGAGAGGGGTATTGATAAATGAAAATCCTTGCAATAATTTTTATCATCTCAGGCGTTTTTTTCTTCTTTACAGCAACTTTAGGTCTCCTTCGCTTCCCTGATTTTTACAGCAGGATGCAGGCAACAGGAAAGGGAGATACACTGGGAGCATTTTTATCACTGACAGGTCTGGCGCTCTACAACCTCGCTGATGGGTTTTCTCTATCAGCAGCGCTGGTGAGCATAAAGATAATGCTTATTGCTGTCGTTATATTTATAGCCAATCCTACGGCTACCCATGCCATCACCCGCGCGGGAATTGACTGCGGTGTTGAGCCGTGGACAAAAGAAGAGTTCGGAGTTCAGAGTTCAGAGTTTGGAGCAAAAAAGGAGGAGAGCAGATGATATGGCAGTTAGACCTTGCGCTGCTTATTATTGTTGTTATCAGCGCCATAGCCGCCATAACTGTTAAAGACCTTTTGAGTTCAGCCATTCTGCTTGGCGTATACAGTTTTTTACTGTGCCTCCTCTGGACAGAGATGGGCGCGGTTGATGTTGCCTTTACAGAGGCTGCTGTGGGCGCAGGCATCAGCACGGCATTCTTCATCGGCATGATATATCAAACTACAAGGAGAACAAAGGATTAATGCCACCCCTCACCCTAACCCTCTCCCGCAAGGGGAGAGGGAACAACTATTCATCCCCTCCCTTGATGGGAGGGGATGAAGGGGAGGGTGACAATAAAAAGGAGGACAAGAGATTGAAACTTTGGGCATTTATTGTAGTCCTTATAACAGGCGCATTGCTGATTTACGCTACGGTTGATATGCCGAATTGGGGCGACCCGAATTCTCCTCCAAATGCCCATGTATCGCCGAGATATATTGAAAAGACTATAGAAGAGACTGCAACGCCGAACGCTGTAACCGCTGTGCTCGCTGATTACAGAGGTTATGACACCCTCGGTGAGACAGTGGTGATATTCACTGCAGGGATTGTCTGCATATTTCTTTTAAGGAGGGCATCCGATGATAAACAGGATTGACAATATTATCATTCAGACTGTTTGCAGGCTTCTTGTGCCGCCAATTCAACTGTTCGCCCTCTATGTAATTGCGCACGGACATTACAGCCCGGGCGGAGGCTTTCAGGGGGGCTGCATTTTAGGGGCGAGTTTTATTCTTATGGTAATGGCTTATGACATAAAAGAGGCAAAAAGGATGATGTCAGAAAAGCTCAACACCATATTGAGCAGCGTTGGGGTGATGATATATGCCGGCATTGGCGCGCTGTGTCTGATATTAGGAGCAAACTATCTGGATTACGGGATATTACATAAGATATTTTCTGTAGCTCCTGCAAAGGCAAGAGCCCTCGGAACTCTTGGCGTTGAGATTGGCGTGGGGATTACGGTAATGGCTGTGATGGTCTCAATATTTCTCAATATCGCATCAGGCGGAGAACATGAACAGTGAACAGTGTCAGTGAAAAAAGTGTCAGTGTCAGTGAATAGTGTCAGAAAAGCAGGGAACAGTGTCAGTGATAGGAGAAATGATGAGTAAGATAAACAAAGTGGAGGAATTAGAGGTCTTTAAGAAAAGTCATAAATTAACTTTAGATATTTACAAAGTTACAGAAAAATTTCCACAAACTGAGAAATTTGGACTGATATCACAGATGAGAAGGGCTTCATCCTCTATTTGCACAAATTTATTAGAAGGAAGTCACAGATTAGGCAGAAAAGAGTTTAGACAATTTGTTGGGATTGCTAAAGGTTCTGCAGGTGAACTTAAATACCAAATACTGCTTTCAAAAGACCTTGGATATTTAGCTGAAAGAGAATATCTTGATTTAAGAGATGAGATTGAACAGATCAGTATGATGCTTAATGGTTTAGTTAAGTCCCTCACTGACACTAATCACTGACACTAAAAGAGGCAAGGAGATAGAATAATGGAATTTATTATAGGGAAATTTAATTACTGGATTTATATCATACTTATGATGATAGGCTTTTATGCCATGATTGCCAAGAAAAATCTTGTAAAAAAGGTTGTGGGCATGAATATATTCCAGACCGCTATCATACTCTTTTTTGTCTCTACCGGTTCAAAAAAGGGCGCTACCATACCGATTATTCAGAACTATAAAGATGTAAATCAGGTGATAGATGCTGCCCAATACATGAATCCTTTACCCCATGTTTTAATGCT
>JAHILQ010000196.1 GCA_018896985.1 Nitrospinota bacterium | reverse complement strand
GCATATAAAGACAAACTTGAAAGGCTTTTCCGAATATGGCATGTTATATCAAGAAGGAAAGCAAGAAGGGCAAAAAAAGACAAAGATTGAAACTGCTGCGATTTTAGTAAAGTGCCTTCATTTCATCTGTGTAAGTTCCATTTTCTTTATATATGCAAAAAGGCTTCTCAATTTTCATCTCTGTTCTTCCGTCTTTTATTGCCTCTACGAGCGCCATCTTTGCCTCTGTCATAAGATTTGAATGAACGAACCGCAGTCTTTTCGGTTCCATGTGTTTTTCCCTCAAGGCGTCAATAAGTTCCACGAGTCTTGACGGATGATAAATCATGCAGAGTCTGCCTTTTGACCTCAGAAGTGAGCACGATGCCTGTATTAAATCTGCAAGTTTTAGCTCTATTTCATGCCTTGCAATAGCCTTTTCATCTGTAGGGCTTATAAGTCCTGTCTTCTGGCGCCTGAACGGAGGATTTGATACAACGAGATCAAAAGAGTTGGGAGTTAAAAGCGATGAGTTTAGAGTGGTTTTATTTTCAGAGTGAAAATCTCCGAGTTTGAATTTCTTTATGTCTGTCCTGATTACCCTTACTCTTTTTTCAACTTTGTTAAGAGTGATATTCTTTTCTGCAAGCCCGGCAAGGCTGTTCTGAATTTCGATGAGGGCAACCTCTGAATCATGATATTTTTTCGCCAGCAGGATTCCTACAATCCCGGAGCCTGCTCCCATATCGGCAATTCTATATGCTCTCCGCAGGTTTACAAATGAGTAAAGAAGGAGCGCATCTACAGAAAACCTGTAACCTTTCTTATTCTGATAAAGTTTTATATCGCGTATAGTGTCTAATGTTAGTTCCATGATTCATGCATCGTGTATCTCTATCAAGGTTAGCAGTTCGCCCATGCTGTCAATAAGGAAGTCTGCATCTTTAAGCATTTCCCTGTTTCTGTATCCGTAAGTTACCGCAACTGTGATTAGCCCTGCGCCTTTTCCTGCCTGTATGTCAAAGTCACTGTCGCCCACGATAATAGCTCTATGAGGCTCTATGCCGAGAATTTTGAGGACTTTTTTAACAGGCGCCGGGGATGGTTTTTTTTCAGGGGCGCTGTCGCTTCCGAGCACTACATCAAAAAATTTTATAAGTCCGAGTTGTTCAAGAAGTTTTTTTGACAAGGACTCTCTCTTGTTGGATATTATTGCTTTTTTATATCTGCCGAGCATCTCAAGGGTTTTTGTTACTCCCGGGTAAGGCCTTGTAAAATCAGCGAGGTGTTCTGAATAGTATTTGATAAACCTGTCAAGCACAGCATCTTTTATGGAAACATTATTGTCTTCAAGAATTTTTTCTATAAGCCTTGTCAGCCCTTCTCCGACCATCTTAATGGTGTCCTCCACAGTAAGAGGTTTAAATCCGTATGGTGTTATAGCATAATTCAATGCATTGGTTATATCCATGCTTGAGTCAACAAGTGTGCCGTCAAGGTCAAAGATGATAAGTTTCAGATTGTTAAAATTTTCCACGAAAAATCCCCCTTTAACTTTCTATTCAAGTTTTTAAATCTTGACAATATTTATGATATATGTTATCAAATTAGGGTCTGTTTTACATTATATTAAGGAGGAGGTGACCAAAGTGAAGAAAGTAATAGCTTTAATCCTTTCATTATTGCTGATTGTAGCTTTTGCTCTTACAGCAACAGGCTGCAAGAAGGCAGAGGAGGCTCCGAAACCGGCTGAGGCTCCTGCAGCAGCACCAGCAGAGGCTCCTGCAACAGCGCCAACAGCGCCAACAGCGCCAGCAGCGCCAGCAGGCAAATAAGTTTTTATCATTTTCAGGGGTGGAGAAAACCACCCCTGAAAATGATTGCTTTTTTGGTGATAAAGTGATAAATTAAAGCAGTTTTATTGTATATTTTAAGCAGCTCCAGCATTATTTTAACAAAAGAGTGGGAAAACCCACTCTTTTGTTTTATAGGTATATGGATACAAAACAGTCAATTGTTGCTGATGAAGCGCTAAAGCTGGCAAGGCAGGTTGCTGATGACCAGAGTGTTGAAGTGCTTGAAGTAAGGTTATTAGGCAGAGGGAAGGGGGCATTGCTGAGAGTTACGATAGACAGAAGCGGAGGGGTGACTCTTGATGACTGCGAAAGATTTAGCAGAAGCCTTGGTTTACTGCTTGAAGCGGAAGACTCTCTGCAGGGCCCTTACAATCTTGAGGTTTCATCGCCGGGGCTTGACAGGCCATTAACTGCATTGAAGGATTTTGAAAGGCATAAAGGGAAACTTGTGAGGATAATTACTAAAGACAAGATAGATAACCAGAATTTTTTTTTAGGCAGGATAATTGGTATAACTGCGGACATTATACAATTAGATATAAATGGGAAAGAGCGTAATATCCCTTTTGATAACATATCAAGGGCAAGACTGGAGATAGAGATAAAATGACAAAAGAACTCTGTCAGGGAATAGACCAGATGAGCAGAGAAAAAGGCATAGAGAAGGGAATTCTTCTTGCTGCGCTTGAAGCTGCGCTGCTTTCTGCTGCAAGAAAGCGGTATGGCGGAAGAACGAATGTCCATCTTACGATAGACCCTAAAACCTGCAATATCACTGCTTATGAGACAAAGAATATTGTGGATAAGGTTTCCAATAAAGACATGGAGATTTCCAAGTCTGACGTGAAAAAACTTTTTTCTGACAAAGCAGAGGCGGAGAGCGTTGACCTGCCGCTCGATGTTCATGATTTCGGCAGGATAGCTGTCCAGACGGCGAAACAGGTTATTTTTCAAAAAGTCCGTGAGGCTGAGCGTGATGTCATCTATGCCGAGTTCAAGGATAAGGTCGGGCAGGTTGTAAGCGGGACTGTGATGAGGAAGGAAAAAAATAATTACTACATTAATATCGGCAAAACTGAAGCTATTCTTCCCCAGAGCGAGGCGCTGCCCGGAGAAAATCTTAGGAGAGGAGATACTGTCAGGGCGCGTATAGAAGAAGTGAAGATAAGCACAAAGGAACCTGTTATACTTGTTTCAAGGACGAACCCGAGTTTTGTTGGGGAATTGTTCAAGATGGAAGTTCCTGAAATAAGCGAGGGGCTTGTGGTGATAAAGGATATAGTGCGTGAGCCGGGTGACAGGACAAAGATTGCTGTTTATTCTACAAATGCGTCCATAGATCCGGTCGGCGCATGTGTTGGGATGAAAGGAACAAGGGTTCAGTCTATTGTGAGGGAGCTTAGAGGGGAGAGGATAGATATAGTCCCATGGACTGATGACCCGAGGATGCTTATTGCCCGTGCGCTGAGCCCCGCAAGCGTTGAAAGGATTGGCATAAATGAAGAAAGCAAGACTGCAATGGTGGTTGTCAATGACCAGCAGCTTTCGCTTGCAATAGGCAAGAAAGGGCAGAATGTAAGGCTTGCCATGAAACTTACGGGATGGGACATAGACATAATGAGCGACACAGAGTACTCCAAGATTAAGATGGAAGAAGCAGACAAAGTATTAGAAGATGCAATAGACAAAGAAGCGCTGAAGAAAAACAAACCATCTGTTGATGGGTAAGAACCTTTCAGAATTTCCTGTACAGTATATCAAAGGCGTTGGCCCCAGACGGGCAAAACTCTTTAACACCCTCGGAATCAAGACAGCAGAAGAAGCCCTTTACTACCTTCCATACAGATACGAAGACAGAAAAAATATCAAAAAGATAAGCGCTCTCGGATATGGCCGGCTTGAGACTGTCATCGGCAAGGTTGTCGCTGCTGAGATCATAAAGCTGCCAAAACGCAACATGAAGTTGTTTGAGTTAACGGTATCTGACGGAAGCGGCCTTGTCAAAGGAAAATGGTTTAACCAGCCTTTTCTGAAAAAAAACTTTGAAGTGGGGCAGGAAGTAATTCTTAGCGGTGTTGTTAAGAGGAATCCTTACCGGGGAATCGGCTTTGAATTTGATAATCCCGAGTATGAGTTTGTCACTGATGACGGGGATGCCTTCATACATACTGCAAGGATTGTCCCGATTTACAGGACGACCTCCGGCCTAAGCGTAAGGCAGTTAAGGACTATAATGTTCAATCTTATCAATACCTGCATCAAAGATGTCTCTGACCATATACCTGATGAAATACTCAGGAGAAATAATTTTCCGGGACTCACTGAGAGCATATTGAATTCTCACTTTCCTGAAAGCGGCACAGATACAGACAGCCTTAACAGCGGCGCAAGCATTTACCAGAAGAGGCTTTATTTTGATGAGCTCTTTAAGTTTGAGCTCGGCCTTTCAGTAATTAAGAGAGGTAAAGAGGTTGAAAAGGGGATAGCGTTTAGTTCAGACGGCATTCTTGTAAAGAAATTTATAGGTACGCTCAAATTCAAACTAACCTCGGCGCAGCAGAGGGTATTTGATGAAATAATTCATGACATGAGAAAACCACACCCTATGAACAGGCTTCTTCAGGGAGATGTGGGTTGCGGCAAGACTGTTATTGCGGTTATGGCAATGCTCACTGCCGCTGAGTGCGGTTATCAGGCAGCTTTGATGGCGCCTACGGAGATACTTGCAGGACAGCATTACATAAACATACACAGGATGATAGAAGATATGGGGCTGAAGGTATGCCTTATGACAGGAAGCAAGAATATATTGCGAGGTGAGCGCGAGGCGCTGCGATGTGATATAGCGTCAGGAAAGATTAATATAATCATAGGAACACATGCGCTTATACAGGAAGGCGTAGAATTTAAAAACCTCGGGCTTGCGATAATAGACGAACAGCACAAATTCGGCGTTATGCAGAGGGCGCTTCTTAAAAAAAAGGGTTCAAGGGTTCAAGGGTTCAAGGGTTCAAAAAAAGACATCTGGTCCCCTGGACACCTGGACACCTTGACCCCTGATGTTTTAGTCATGACAGCCACGCCTATTCCGAGAACCCTGTCAATGACGCTCTACGGAGACCTTGATTATTCCGTTATAGATGAACTTCCTCCCGGCAGAAGGCCTGTTATAACGCGCTTGTTTAACGCAGGGCAGAAAGAATACATTTACAGGGCTATTGCGGAAGAAACAAAAAAAAGCAGGCAAGTATATGTTGTATATCCTGTTATTGATGAGACTGAGAAAACGAATCTTAAATCTGCGATAATAGGCAGGGAGGCGCTTGAGAAAATATTCCCGAAGCTGAAGGTTGAGCTTATCCACGGCAGGCTGAAACCGCAGGAGAGGGAAAATGTTATGGCGTCTTTCAAAAAGGGCGAGATTGATGTCCTTGTAAGCACTACGGTTATAGAGGTCGGGGTGGATGTGCCTAACGCTGCGATGATGCTGATAGTTCATGCAGAGAGGTTCGGGCTTTCCCAGCTTCACCAGTTAAGAGGAAGAGTGGGAAGGGGAGGCAGCCAGTCGTATTGTTTCCTTCTAATGTATGAGCCTGTAAGCGAAGATGCCGGAAGAAGGCTTGATATGATGGTAAAAAGCAGCGACGGATTTAAGATTGCAGAGGAAGATCTCAGTATAAGAGGGCCGGGAGAATTTTTCGGTACAAGACAAGCAGGGATGCCTGACCTCAAGCTTGCGAATATAATAAGAGATGCAAGGCTTCTTGATACCGCGAGGAAAGAGGCATTTGCATTGATTGATAAAGATGCAGAACTAAATTCATTCCCTGAATTAAAAAGGGGGATTGAGATGTTCTGGAAGGGAAAGATTGAATTGTTTAAGACGAGTTGAATTATGATAAAATAGCCGTAGGCAAGGGGGTGAAAGTATGGCTGGCATAAAGGAAAGAATAATAAAAGAAGTCGAGAAACTACCCGAAGACAAGATAGCAGAGGTCTATGATTTTATTTATCTTTTCAGAATTGGCATTTGGAAAAATAGGACACATCCCAATTATGCCCTTTCCTTTTTCGGTTTTCCTCTTGGTGGAAAAATAGGGACACATCCCAATTATGCCCTTTCCTTTTTCGGTTTTCCTCTTGGTCTTCTGGCAAGCGGTCTTTTAAGCTTCTTTTCCATTCCGTAAACAAAATCGTCATTACCGAACGGCCTGCCAGCTCTTGTATGATAACTTATAGCCTCTTTTTCTTTTTCTGTCAGACTTGACCGGAGCATACCGATATAGTCGCCCCTCCTGTTATTGCTGAAAAGCTCCTCTCCCAATACCGTATCTTCAGCCCCTTTTACATGCGTTTCCGCGCTTGAGTAAGGATATGCCTCTGCTTTTTTCACTATTTTGGCACGAACAGGATTTTGCTCTATATAGCGCGCTACAGCCCATAAGTATTGCTCTTTATCTACGATGCATGAGTGATAGCGGCTTTCCCACAGCCTTCCTGTGCGCTGATATTTTCTGTTCACATATTGCGTATAGCAAAGAGTTAAGCCTTGCATCATTTTATATAGCGAATCATCCGACAAGGGTCTTACCATTAGATGCACATGATTGCTCATTAGGCAGTACGCAAGAACCGGAGCGCTCCATTTTTCAGAATATTTTTTAAGAAGTGATAAATACTGTTTCCTATCCTCATCATCAAAAAATATGGATTCTCTGTTGTTTCCCCTCTGGATAATATGATGCGGATACCCCTTTGCTACTGCTCGTGAAATCCTCGGCATGGTTTAATTCTAATTATCAGAGTGTATTTAGTCAAGTAATTGGGATGTGTCCCCACTTTTCTTAGTAATTGGGATGTGTCCCCACTTTTCTTCACTAGGATCGAAGCCGTTCCGCCGTGAATTCAGTTATGGCCTGAGCCTTGTGGTCTGGGTATAGCTCCCGGCCAATCTGCTCGTACATCTCATCGATTGCTGCGTCTTGTTCGTTGTAGCTCATAGAGTTCTAACGCCACACCTCGTCGCTCTCCATGCGATTGTTGGACGCCCCTATCCTGCCGTTGTCTACTTCTTTGGCAAGAACGGTTTCAGGACGTCCATCTTCTCAATCTCGGCAAGCAGGGTTTTCTCCTCGTCGCTAACCTGTCCCTTAGATTTCAGTTCCAGGTACCTGTTGAGCTTCTTGAAGTTCTCATACTGCGTCAGTGTGTCCGTTAGGAAGTCAATCGTCGCGAGTGCCGAGTGGGGATTATCTCGTTGCATCTGCGTTAGCAGAGTTGCTACCTTCTGGTTCGTGACGAATTTCGGACTGACTTGCTTCACTGGTGCCACATCGAAGACAACGTAGGAGACTTCTGATGTTTCGTTGCTCGCCGTTAATAATCCGTTTGCCTGGAACTTGAAGCCCGAAGGATCCTGCGGTTTCGCGAAGGCTATGTATGTCCCAGATTGGAGGGGTGCTCGGCCAAGGCGTGGTGCGTCCGGGTACATTGCAAAGGGCACCCTGACAACGTGTGTGTCCTTTTCAAGGGCCTCCACCATCTTCGCGACCACACCCACTGCAACACTAGCACCGAATGCGTAGGGGAGGATGGCAGGAAAGACGGCTCCGGCCGTCGCGGCAAGACTTTGAAAGGCCTTGACTGCTGCCTTTCGTTCCCCCGTGTTTGTATCGATCTCGAGAACATCGATCTCCAGCCAGAGCTTGTCAATGCCGTTGTAGTCGTCGGCAATGAACAAGTTCTCGGCGAGCATGTGCTTGATCGGGTGTCCCTTGGGAACCTCCTCCTCAAAGAAATGGATTCTCTCCACCAAAGGTTGCTCTCCCATTGAGGTTCTGCTGAGCACAAGAATGTCGTTCTTGCCCCTGAAGATCCCGTCGAGGTCCTCCGCTACAACAGCCGCCACCATGGAGACTGTAAAGGGCTGCGCCGCGACAAGTCTCTTGCACTTTGGCTGTTCTTCGTAGGGCGTGACCAGTTCCTTTGTGTCCGGACTCACAAGCCATACTGCATCTTTCATCTTCCTGCTCCTTTCTGTTGTGTGTTGTTGCTTTCGTCCAACGCAAGAATTAAGGGGCGTGGTGTAATGCCAATGTCAAAATCAAAGAGCGGTAATACCACGTCCCTCTTGAATGATTTGTTATGTGCTAATATTTTTTTATTGCCTTTTCCGCTGATTGAATTTTGGCATCCAAGTCTTTAAACCGCTCCTTGGACATCTCTATTCTTTGTCCTGACTTCTTGAGTTCCTCAAGCATTATCTTCGATGTTGCTTCGTTTAGCTTGGGAGCTTTCAACTTTTCTTGCAACTCCTTATTAGCCTGTTTTAATCTTTCATCTTCAATTTGAAGTTCGTTCCTAATTTCTTTTGTTTTTGTTATTACTGACGACAACTCAATTTTGGTATTTGCTATCTCGATTGATACGGATGACGATTTATATGCAATAATCAATAGTCCGATTGTCGCCACAACCATACAAAAACTTAACGCATGCCAGAATGACCGAGGAATATGCGAAATATCCATATTTTAATCTCCTTTACACCTAACGCGGCGGCTGAGCCATACCCCCTGGGGGATTGGTCTCGTGCCCCTGGTTCTCCCTCCGCTCCGCGGAGGGAGAACCAGTTATTATGTAGTTAGAGAACATTAGCACAAAATTGTGATTCAGTCAATAACTTTTGAAGGCTATTTGATAACTATCATTATATTTTTCAACTGACTAATATGCTATTTGAAAGTTAAAGGGGACGGTTCTATTAAATGAGAGAAATGATAATACAGGCAAAAAATAATATGGGAAGTGTCCCTATATTATTCCCCATGCAGAGAGGTTCGGACTTTCCCAGCTTCACCAGTTAAGAGGAAGAGTGGGAAGGGGAGGCAGCCAGTCGTATTGTTTCCTTTTAGCTTATGAGCCTGTAGGCGAAGATGCCACGCGAAGGCTTGATATAATGGTAAAAAGCAGCGACGGATTTAAGATTGCAGAGGAAGACCTCAGTATAAGAGGACCGGGAGAATTTTTTGGTACAAGACAGGCGGGGATGCCTGACCTCAAGATTGCGAATATAATAAGGGATGCAAGGCTTCTTGATACTGCAAGAAAAGAGGCATTTGCATTGACTGATAAAGATTCAGAGCTAAATTCATTCCCAGAGCTGAAAAAAGGGCTTGAGATGTTCTGGAAGGGAAAGATTGAATTGTTTAAGACAGGTTAACGTCCTAAACTCGCGGGGAGGCGGGGCTGTTTCCTACCGATTCGGTGTATTGATTTGTTAGGCGTTTTCTTTATTCTTCCTCATTAAATGGTCGCTGTCCCTATTTTTGTATTTTTCCTTCATTTTCCTTTGCCTCCTTTGCCCTTACCTTTACCTGCCTTTTGTGGGAATGATTTTTGCTATTATGCTAATATATTGCTATTATGCTAATATATGGAATATGGAACGAGGATAGAAATGAAGATTAGAGTGAAAATAATCCTTTTTATAGCTTTATCAATACCCATGATAGCGGCCCTTGCATATAGCACAACCATTGTCGGCTCAAGGCATGATATCAGTTCTACCAGTGTTGCAGGAGCGGAGAAATGTGTGTTTTGCCATACACCCCATTTTTCTAATGCGGATTTGAAGCCTTTATGGAACAAAGGGACTTCAACAGCCACCTTTACCCCTTATTCAAGTCCGACTATGAATACCTCACCAGTCACTCCTAACCCTGCTTCCCTTGTATGTTTTAGCTGCCATGACGGCGTAAATGCAAGTAATAAACATCAAGTACTTAATGCTCCGGGTGCGGGCAACTTTAATGGAGAAGCAGATCCTAATTGTGTCAGATGCCATTTTACTACTAATAATAACCTACGTCTTTTCGGAAAGAATCCAACTCAGCCTTTGAATCTTAATGCGCATCATCCAATCTCGAACTCATATCCCACAGCTATACAGGATCCGCTGTTTAATACGCCTCCTGATGCACAGAAGGGATGGAGTGATGTGAAGTTAGTTAATGGCGTGGTTGAATGTGTTTCCTGCCATGACCCACACGACCCGGGCATAAATCCGTTCCTGAGAAAATCCAATTCAGGTAGCGCTTTATGCCTTACCTGTCATATAAAATAAATGGCAGCGCAATGAGAATATTGGTTGTGGATGACGAAGAACTTATCTGCTGGTCATGCCTGATTTTTCTGAACAGTCATTAACTCTCATGTTTTGGTTTTAAAATTATAAGGTCACAGGTGTACTAGCTCAATAATTCGGTAACTTTTTCAAGTTTATCAAACGGTGTCTCATAATTCAATCCACCATGTTTTCTCAGGTGATTATATTCAAATAAAAAGTTTATGGATCTTAATGGGGACGGTTCTATTTATTATTCCCATTTCTTGGTTGCATTTTTTTCATTTAATTAGAACCGTCCCCATTTCCGTTGTTATTCGCCTTTTCCGATAATTTGATACAATATAGCACAAAACGAAATATTAATGAAGTTTAAAAAAGCAATAAAATCAACAACGGCTGTTATGTTATTATGAGACATTGCTTAAAGTTGGCATCTCTGTGGTCTTGCGGGGAGGGTAATTGACCCCTGATTTTTGAATGGATTAGCATTAAAGGGAAGGAGGTTTTATGTGGAAAAGGATTAAAAATAATTTTGATGCAGGCATAGAAAGGATAAAATGGTTTTCATCTCTGTTGTCTGAAAGGATGAAGATTGAATTTTCTGTTATCAAGCTTGTAAGCGACAGGGATAAAAAGGAGAAGGACAGGGCGGAAAAGCTGAGGCTTATAGGAGAGCGCGTGTTTGAGCTGAAGGAACAGCATGACAAGAATGTGCTGAAAGACAAGGTTATAGCAGGCTCTATAAGCGAGATAGAGAAGCTTGATTCCGAGATTGAAGATATGAACAAGAAGGTATCCGAGATAAGCAAGGTGGAATGATAGAATAATATGCACAGCCTGACTCTTTACGTCATAGTTTTTATTTTCGGCTCTATTGTGGGTTCTTTCTTGAATGTCTGCATATACAGAATTCCGAGAGACAAATCAATCATTCTGCCTTCTTCCTATTGCCCTTCTTGCAACACTCCAGTAAAGATATGGGATAACATACCGATTATCAGTTATATAATGCTTGCAGGAAGATGCAGGGCATGCAAGGAAAATATATCTCTGAGATACCCTGTGGTTGAGGCCGTGAATGCATTGTTTTATGCTGCGGTTCTCTGGAGATTCGGAATGGGGTGGCACACATTGGTTTATTTTGCATTTGTTTCTTCTCTAATAGTCATAACATTCATAGACCTTGATTTTCAGATAATACCTGACAGCATAACGCTGCCCGGCATCCTGATAGGACTGATTGCAGGCTCATTCCTGCTTCAAGACCCGTTTTTAAGATGGTCTCTGCTGGGATTTAAGACCACGATTATCGGCGCCATCACAGGGTTCGGTCTTTTCTACCTGATTGCTGTTCTCAGCCGCGGAGGAATGGGCGGAGGCGACATAAAGATGATGGCGATGGTTGGCGCTTTGATGGGATGGAAATCTGTTCTGTTGACAACCTTTTTAGGCAGTCTCTTTGGCTCGGTCTGGGGCATATTCCTAATGGTATTTAAGGGAAGCGGAAGAAAGAGCAAGATACCATTCGGTCCGTTCCTTGCAGCAGGCGCAATTATAACACTCTTTGCAGGACAGGAGATTTTTTACTGGTATATGGGAATTAGATGAGCGCCGAAGCAGCATACTTGCCTCTTTTTATATTCCTGATTGTAACACTTGTCTTCTTCTATTTATTCAGGGCATTTCTGAAATTCAACAGGGAAAAGAAAAAAACAGAACAGAAGGATACTTCGCATGTAGGATTTGTCGTGGATACATTTCATGAGCTTGTCTCCAAGCTGAAAGAAAAGGAGAAAGAGCTTGAGGTGTTAAAGAAGCTCGCCGAGCAGAGGGCAGGGGATGTTGAAAGCTACAACAGGAATATTCTCCAGAGCGTACCGAGCGGGGTAATAAGTTTTGACAGGGATTTAAGAATCAAGACCATGAACTCATCAGCGGAAAAGATTCTCAGCATAAAGGCAGAAGATGCAATTGAAAGGAACTGCGAGGAACTTTTTAAAAACCCGGTAGCAAAACTCCTTAAAGAAGGAAAGCCCATTGAAAGAGGAGAGGTTCAGTACAAGTTATCTGACGGCAGAGAGCTGTGGCTCGGGCTTACATTTTCACCTTTGCGCGACAATGCGGGTAAAGAAATAGGCAACATACTTGTCTTTACCGACCTTACAGAGCTTAAGGCGCTTGAGTCTCAGGCGGAACTAAGGAAAAGGCTGTCAAGCCTCGGAGAGATGTCGGCAGGCATTGCACACGAACTCAGAAACCCTCTGGGAGTGATTGCAGGATATACAAAACTGCTTTCCAGAAAGGCTGACGCTGCGCTGCTGCCGACAGTTGAGGCAATCTCAAGGGAGATTGAGGTTATGGACAGGATTATTTCTGATTTTTTGTCATTTGCAAGGCCTGTTGAATTAACTCTCTCAAAAATCAATCTCAATGAAGTCATAAACAGTTGTGTGTCAAGCATCGCAGGTGTTAGCGGCCCCGATATTATCGGGGAGGTGCTTCTGGATATTGACAAGTCTGTTTTCATATCAGGCGATGAGATACTTCTGAGACAGGCATTCACAAACCTGATTCAGAATGCCGCTGATGCGATGAAGGACGGAGGGAAGCTTAGTTTCGGGTATGCAAAGACTGGCGGCTATGCAGAGATTACCGTATCTGATACAGGGCATGGAATACCTGAGGGGATTAAAGACAAGATTTTTCTGCCGTTCTATACAACGAAGGAGAAGGGAACAGGACTTGGACTTGCAATAGTGCATAAGATAATTACCTCTCATGCCGGCACAATCCATGTTGACAGTACAGGTTCGGGAACGACATTCAGGCTGAGACTGCCCTCAAACTAATTTTTCTTATGAGCTTTCTCTATCTTTGCCCATGTATCACGCAGGGTCACTGTCCTGTTGAATACAGGTTTTTCTTTCGTTGAATCACGGTCAACGCAGAAATAACCCATTCTTTCAAACTGGAACCTGTCGCCTGATTTTGCATCGGCAAGGCATGGTTCAACAAAGCATGACTTCAGCAGTTCTATCGATTTCGGATTGATGTCTGCCTTAAAATCACCACTCTCTTCGCCGGGGATAGGTTTTGTGAAAAGGTGATCATAAAGCCGTACCTCTGCTTCAATTGCATGAGATGCAGAGACCCAATGGAGCGTTGCCTTTACTTTTCTTTTATCAGGAGAATCACCACCGCGTGTTGCAGGGTCATATGTACAGTGAAGCTCTGTAACTTCTCCAGTGTTTTTGTCCTTAATAAAATCAACGCAAGTGATGTAATACGCATATCTCAATCTCACCTCACGCCCGGGCGCAAGACGGAAAAACTCTTTTGGAGGAGTTTCCCTGAAATCATCTCTCTCAATATAAAGGACACGCGAGAAAGGAACCTTTCTTGTGCCCATGCTCTCATCCTCGGGATTATTTATCGCCTCAAGTTCTTCAGTCTGATTTTCAGGGTAATTTGTTATCACTACCTTCAGCGGCTTGAGAACAGCCATAACACGCTGAGCACTTTTGTTCAGGTCTTCGCGGATGCAGTATTCAAGCAGAGCCATGTCAACAAGGCTGTCTCTTTTGGCAACGCCTATGCGCTCGCAAAAATTCCTTATCGCCTCAGGAGTATAACCGCGTCTTCTCAATCCTGAGATTGTCGGCATCCTTGGATCATCCCATCCATCTACATGACCTTCCTGAACAAGCCGGATAAGTTTTCTCTTGCTCAGGACTGTATGGTTCAGATTAAGGCGAGCAAACTCAATCTGCCGTGGATGATATACTCCAAGTTTATCAAGGAACCAGTCATACAACGGTCTGTGGTCTTCAAATTCAAGCGTGCAGATGGAATGCGTTATCCCTTCTATTGAATCAGAGAAACAATGAGCAAAATCGTACATGGGATAGATGCGCCATTTATTGCCTGTCCTGTGGTGTTCTGCATGCATTATCCTGTATATAACAGGGTCACGCATATTTATATTCCCTGATTTCATATCAATCTTTGCCCGCAGGGTGCGTGAGCCGTCAGGGAACTCGCCTTTACGCATTTTCTCAAAGAGTTCAAGATTATCGTCGACAGAACGATTGCGATATGGGCTTTCTTTGCCGGGTTCTGTGAGTGTTCCTCTGTATTCCCTTATCTCATCAGCGCTTAAGTCACAGACATATGCCTTTCCTTTTTTGATGAGTTCTACGGCAAATCCGTATAACTTTTCAAAGTAGTCTGATGCATAATATTCCCTGTCCTGCCAGTCAAATCCTAACCATTTAACATCCTCTTTTATTGATTCAACATATTCAACTTCTTCTTTTGTCGGGTTTGTGTCATCGAATCTGAGGTTGCAGAGACCCTTGAATTCTTCAGCAATGCCGAAATTGAGGCATATTGATTTTGCATGGCCTATGTGAAGATAGCCGTTCGGCTCAGGAGGAAAGCGTGTGTGAACATGGCTGTCGTATTTCCCGTTCTTCAGGTCTTCCCTGATTATCTCTCTCATAAAATCAGTCGGCTTGTCAGAATTCATATCAATTTCCGCCCTTTATTGCCTTTACTGCTTTATCCAATCTTTTCAAAGTCTTTTCTTTCCCCACTATCTCAAGAACCTCAAAAATGCCGGGGCTTTCTGTTCCTCCGGTCATGGCAACTCTCACAGGCTGGGCAAGGTTCCCGAGTTTTATGCCATGCTTTTCGACTATTGCCATAAAGATAGTTTCCAAGCTTGACGCTGAAAAATCAGATAAAGGTGTCAGGCTGTCTTTTAATTCACTTAATAAAGCGCGGCTTTTTTCATTAAGAAAGTTTGCCTTTGCCTTCTCGTTATATTCGACATCTTCTGCAATATAATAGCGCAGGGAACTTGCAAGCTCAACGAGTGTCTTTGCTCGCTCCTGAAGTGTTTTAATTGCCTTTGAAAGCCACTGTCTGTCTATATTCTGTCCTTTCTGGATGATGCCTGCATTTTCAAGAAAAGGCATCACCATATCTGCAAGCTCTTCAGGATTTGATTTAATAATATACTGGCTGTTGAGCCAGAGGAGTTTTTCAGGATTGAAGACCGCTGCTGCCTTGCCTACGTTTTCGAATGTGAAATATTTTATGAGTTCCTCCCTCGTGAATACCTCCTGGTCGCCATAAGACCATCCAAGCCTCACAAGGTAATTTACCAGTGCATCAGGCAGATAACCCATATCTTTATAAGCCATTACAGATGTTGCTCCGTGCCTTTTTGAAAGCCTTGTCCTGTCAGCGCCGAGTATCATAGGCAGATGCGCAAATAATGGAATCTCATGTCCGAGGGCTTTGTATATATGTATCTGTTTTGGCGTGTTATTCAGATGGTCGTCACCGCGGATGACATGCGTTATATCCATATCCACATCATCAACGACAACAGTGAAATTGTAAGTTGGAGTCCCATCCGAGCGCATTATGATAAGGTCATCAAGCTGATCATTTTCAAATACAACTTTCCCTCTTATCATATCATCAACAACTGCCTGTCCTTCTTGAGGCATTTTAAACCGTATCGCTGGATTCTTTTCTTGAATCTTGAATCTTGAATCTTGAATCTTTGTTAAATTTCTGCACCTTCCATCGTATTTTGGAGATTTTCCCTGAGCCAGCGCCTCTTTTCTTCTCTGTTCAAGCTCTTCAGGCGTGCAGTAGCAGTAATATGCATTGCCTTCTTTCAGAAGTTTATCTACATAGTTTCTATATACATCAAATCTGTCTGTCTGTCTGAAAGGGCCTTCATCCCATTCGAGCCTGAGCCATTTCATGCCTTCAATGATTGTCTCTATATATTCATCTGTGGAGCGTGTTCTGTCAGTGTTTTCAATCCTCAGAATAAATTTGCCGTTATTGTGGCGCGCAAAAAGATAGTTGAAAAGCGCAGTCCTTGCTCCTCCAATATGAAGATGCCCTGTAGGGCTCGGCGCAAAACGAACTCGTATCATTAAAAAATAACCTCCGGAATTTAGTCTAAGATATAGAATATAACAGATTTCAATCTGAAAATGCAGTCTAATCGGTAGTTGGATATTAGAGTTCGTAAGGAGGCTGTGTCTGTCTTTCGGCAATATTAAACTATCTTTGTAAAAGTGCAGATGTTAGTACAATATATTAAGCTCTTACAAGTTCTCATGCGGGGCTATCCGCTCCACTTTGTGGAGACTTCAGCCCCTATTCTGACAGACCCGTGAATCTTGCCTCAATCCAACCACAGCCTCCTTACGTAATGTGTGCTACCGTAAAACTTTTTCAGCTCATTAAAAGTCAGTATTTGATCCCAAGTGTTGATGAAGCTTCATTAAGTTTCCTGTCAAGTGTCCATAATGGAACATGAGTCAACATTGCCGATGCAAGCAAATGCATATCAATATATCCTAACCCTTTCCCCATAAGACTATATTTTTCTATGAACTGCATCACTTCTTCGTGT
>JAHILQ010000018.1 GCA_018896985.1 Nitrospinota bacterium | reverse complement strand
AAGAAGGAATGAGGAATTGAGTTTTGAGTGGTTTTTGTGAAATAATGGATAATATACAATGAAAATCTGCGAGATATTTACAAGCATACAGGGCGAATCATCATATGCAGGCATGCCTTGTACTTTCATAAGACTGACGGGGTGTAATCTCAGGTGTTTGTATTGCGATACGACATACGCATATGAGGAAGGGATGGAGCTTACCGAAGCTGAAATCATAAACGAAGTTGAGCTGATAGGGGTTCACCTCGTTACAATCACCGGTGGAGAGCCTCTGCTTCAGGAAGAGACCTTTCGCCTGACAGAACGCCTCATAAGCGAAGGATATAAAGTCCTGATAGAGACAAACGGCACTATGAGCATAAAGGATATTGACAACAGGGCGGTTATTGTTCTTGATGTAAAAACACCCGGCAGCGGCATGTGGGAGGAAATGGACACATCGAATTTCGATTATTTAAAACCCGCTGACGAGATAAAATTCGTGATCACCGACAGAGCAGACTATGAGTGGTCAAAAGATATGATGCATAAATATAATCTGAG
This sequence comes from Nitrospinota bacterium, assembly GCA_018896985.1. Taxonomy (GTDB): domain Bacteria; phylum Nitrospirota; class Thermodesulfovibrionia; order Thermodesulfovibrionales; family UBA1546; genus UBA1546. Next base: position 2,866 of record JAHILQ010000018.1, on the reverse strand, counting down.
ATCTAAATGTCAGGTGTTCTTTTCTCCGGCTTTTGGCATTCTTCTGCCTGAATCACTTGTTAAGTGGATACTTGAAGACAGGCTTGATGTAAGGCTGAATCTTCAGATGCATAAATATATCTATGGAAGTGAGAGGCGCGGTGTTTAGCGCTGCTGTGGTTGCCCTGTAGACATTCCGCCTGAAAATTGCAGATATGTAGAAATTTCATGTTCAAAATTGTCACTGAATATATTCCTGCCGAGATGATTTTTTATCTCATTGATATTCCACAGCCTAACCTCATCAATCTCTTCTCTATTAAATGATACGTTGCCGTCATAGGCGCATGAATATGTATATACAAGTTCTGTTTCATAAGAGTTTTTGTGAATGTACGAATAAAGGAACTCAGGGTTGCATTCTGATATGCCGAGTTCTTCTTCCATTTCCCTTTTTGCTGCCTGAAGCAGATTCTCTCCGGGATTGACATGCCCTCCAACAGATGTATCCCATTTGCCGGGCGCTACATCCTTGGTTTCTGAACGCTTTTGAAGGAAAAGAGATCCTTTTTTGTTGAATACAAGCACATGCACAACCCTGTGGATTAGAGAGGGGTTCCCGTGCACCTCAGACCTTGGGGCAATGCCGATTGCTTTGCCGTGACTGTCAGTTATCTCCAGGAATTCTTCGGTTGTATCAGACAATATTTCCCTCTCGCATTTTTTGGTTTAAGTATTATAACTTTCATAAATACAGGTGTAAAGCGCCGCTGTGCTGCACTGCGGGGTGTTGACATTAACATTGGATATGTTAAGCTTTTAATTGGCAGAGCTTATTTTTATTCAGATATGAGATTGCGGCTCTGCACTTTACTAAATTATAACTTTGAGGAGGAGGCAATGACAAATGCAATTGAGATTGCTATCAAGATGGAGACAGACGCAATAAAATTCTATAAGGAGGCGTCGGATAAGACAAAAAACCCTGTCGGCAAAAAAATGTTCCTGGCCGTAAGGGAAGACGAAAAAAGGCATCTTAATATGCTTATGCAAATATTCAAGGGACTTGATGTCAAGGTCAGCGATGTTAGTCCGATGAAGAATATAAAAACTGTTTTTGAATCAATGAAGAATGAGATGGTGAAAAAAATTCAGGCAACTACAGACGAATCAGAGGCTTTCAAGATAGCATCGCAGATGGAAAAAGAAGGCATCAATTTCTATAAGAAGGCTTTATCTGATGCGAAAAAAGACAAAGAAAGGGCTTTATTTGAAAGACTCATAAAAGAAGAAGAACAGCATTACAGTATCTTTGCAAATTCCTATTCTTTCCTTTCCGACACCGGAAACTGGTTCATGTGGGAAGAACACAGCATTGTTGAAGGATGAACGCACTGGGAGACCTCTGGGAAGCGAGCGATTTGTGGCCAAGCTTGAAAGAATATTAGAGCGTAACTTGCAACGGCTGAAGCCTACGCCAAAACCAAAAAATAAAGGGAGTTAAATATGGTGTCCCCAGAATACCAGAATACCAGAATACCAGAATACCAGAATACGTGGGTATTACATTATTAGAGACTTTTAGACCCACTATTTTGCAATTATGCCGGTTTTCCCTTTAATTGTCACCATCCCGGGTTTTCCTCTTTCGCCTTCAATGCCATATTCGATTTCATGGAAAATTTCTATTACACGGAGATTTGTTATAAGGTGTTCGGTTATCCGTGTGGCAGTAAAGAATGATATGCCGTCAGAGAGGGCGAGATAAAGGACAATCTGATCCGCAAGATGGCTGTCAAGACAGGCTTTGCCTTTATAATAATCGAGGAGTTCTATTGCAGCTTCTTCACCGACCCTTTCGGCTTTCTTTCCCCTTTCACCGAGGGAGGAAAATCCGGCGATGCAGTTAACCGATTCCATCCCTAAAAAAATGAATGTGCCCTGCCCGAAACAAGGCGCCTGAATTGCTTCTATCTCAGGGTTCAAACCATGTAATTGAAGCATTTTTGAAGCGGCATCCCTCTGGCGTTCAGCAATGCTTAGCGGGAGGTTTCCCACGCCTGATATGCCTGTAATTTTCTTAATATCCCCTCTTTCGATAAGGGTTAAAGGCTCAATAGAGGCTGCGGGCGAGATTTCAATATTTATCTTCCCGCCGCCTTTTGGATAAAAACCGTAGCTGACTATCCCGGCATTTATTGAGATGCCGAGAAATTTCAGCATGGCGGAAAAGACACTGCTGCTGTAATGAAACGGCGGGCTGAACGGCACATGAGTCCCGCCTTTCAGGATCAGAGAAGACCTTTTTTTCGCGAATATCAGCGGCGGAAGCAAGGACTGCATAAGCAGTGTGGTAGAGCCGGCAGTCCCTATATCGAAAAGATATTCTCCGGGCTGCACAGTTGAAGGCTCGAAAATAAGCTCTGTTGAGCCCACAGAATCACCTCTAACCCTTGCTCCGGAAATTAATGTTAAAGCGCGCACACAGGAAAGATGCTGTGGCATAAGGCCCGGCTTCCTGCGTGCTTTTCTGATATTGAATATCCGGAAAGGCTTTTTTAAAAGACAGGATAGGCTTAAGGCTGTTCTGAGTATCTGCCCGCCGCCCTCTCCAAAACTGCCGTCAATCTCAAGCATTATTTAGTGTCTGTCCATAAACTGGCATTTTCATAAAAAGTCGTCATTCTCGCGAAGGCGGACAAGATGTCTTTCAGGTAACAATGAGCCTGCGGCATGCATAATAAGAAGCATAAATTATACAGATTCGGTATCACTACTGTCCGGTTGTTTTTAGCATAGTGCGATATAACTTATTGAAATAATAACACAAAAATGGCTTTGAGACCCGTTATCGACTTGAAATATTTTCAGCCAGCTTGTCATCTTT
>JAHILQ010000195.1 GCA_018896985.1 Nitrospinota bacterium | reverse complement strand
GCCAGGGCGCTATCGCAATAGAAAATGCACGCCTGTTTGAGCATATAAAAACCGAATATAAAGACCTGACAAGGGATGTCTGGAAATGGTATGACTGGGGAACGCACTTTCCAAAAATTTAAACGTCTGATTCCCAAAAAGGCTTTTCTCCTGTGGCTTGATTCCCTGAGGAAAGATTACAAGCTTATAGGCCCTGTCAAAACAGGCAATCATGCTGTTTTTAAGGAAGTGGATTCTTCAGAAGAGCTTTTTATGGAATATGGAACCACCATGCTCTCTCCGGGAAAACTTTTTCTATATAAACCGAATGAAGAGCTTTTCAGATTTGCTATGTCTGGAAAGATAACAATAGATGAAATTGCTCCAATTGCAGAAAAACAGATAATTATAGGAGTGCATCCATGTGATGTGAATGCGATACTCTACCTTGACAGGACATTTCTCGGTACGTTTAGAGACCCGCACTATGAAGCAAGGCGGAAAAATACTCTAATCATCTCGTTGAACTGCACACGCGTCTCAGAGAACTGCTTCTGCTCATCGGTTGGCGCCGGACCTTTTCTTCACGCAGCATCAGGTTATGATATGCTCCTCACCGACTTTGAAAGCGAATATCTCGTAGAGATAAAAAGCAGAAAGGCAGAGGAATTATTTGGGCTTGAAGGCAGAAGCGCCGGCAGGGACGAGATGAGGCTTAAAGCAGAGAAGGAAAAATCAATGAAGAGTAAATTTAAAAAGGCGATAAATGTTTCAGGGCTTGATAATATTTTTGCGGAGAACATGGATCATCCTATCTGGCAGCAGACAGCGGAAGATAAATGTCTTTCATGCGCAAACTGTGTCATGGTATGCCCGACGTGTTTTTGCTATGACCTGAGAGATGAGATGAGCATGGATCTTAAGACAGTAACAAGATACAGGTGTTTTGATGCATGTCAGGATATAATGTTTGCTGAAGTCCACGGAGGTAATTTCAGGCAGAGGAGGGCTGCAAGGCTCAGACAGTTTGTTACGCACAAATTAGACCAGACAAATCAGTACGGAGTTTTCGGGACTGTCGGATGCGGCAGATGCATAACATGGTGTCCGACAGGGATTGACCTTACAGAGATAACGAGGGAGATACAAAAGTTCAAAAGTTAAAAGTTAAAGGTTGAAAGTTGAAAAACCCACTAAAACCAATAAAAGCAATAATTAAGGGTATAAGACCAGAGGCAGAGGGAGTTAAGACATACACTCTCTCAACAGAGTTTCCATTTGTTGCAGAACCGGGGCAGTTTAATATGATAGGTTACCCTGGTGTTGGCGAAGCGCCCATATCCCTGAGCGCAATTATGCAGGTCGGAGACTCGACTCTGCGAGACGGCTCTTTTAAGCACACGATAAAGTCCGTAGGAAGAGTGACGGATTTTTTGAAGGATTTTAAAAAAGGCGATGAGCTTTTCTTCAGGGGGCCCTATGGCAGGGGCTGGCCTGTTAAGAAGGCAGAGAAGAAGGATGTTCTCATCGTTGCAGGAGGTGTGGGGCTTGCACCGCTCAGGCCTGTTATACAGATAGTCTTAAACCAGAGAGAATCATTCGGAGATGTGAGCCTCATCTACGGCGCAAGAAATGAAAAGAATATGCTGTTTATGAATGAATTTAAAATCTGGGAGAAAGATATTTCACTCTATATAACCGTGGACGAGGTCTCTGATGTCTCTAAATCCCCCCATCCCCCCTTTACTAAAGGGGGGCAAGGGGGGATTACTAAAGAGTGGTCAGGGGGGATTAATGTCGGACTTGTTACTGATTTGCTTGACAGGGTGAAGATACAACCTGAAAGAACAATTGCTTTTGTCTGCGGGCCTGAGATAATGATGCGTTTTGTATGCAGGGGGCTTATCATGCATGGCATGTTACAGTCATCGCTTTATGTATCGCTTGAAAGAAGGATGAAGTGCGGTATTGCCCAGTGCGGGCACTGCCAGCATTCAGGTTTATTTGTGTGCAAGGACGGCCCTGTATTTTCATACAAAGAAGTGCGCGGGCTGCCGGATGGGGCGCTGTAAATCATGAATAAACTCAGGCTCGGATTCTTTAAGTATTCATGCTGCATGGGCTGTTCTTATTTCTTTGCCTATGTTCATAAACATGTCCCTGAGGTGCTTGCGAGTTTTGATTTTGTATTTATAAAACTGCTTTCAAGTAAAGGCACACCTGAAGGGCCGTTTGACATAGCCCTTGTTGAAGGCGCTATAACAGAGGCATGGCAGGTTGATGAGCTGAAGATGATAAGAGAACAGAGCAAAAAACTTTTTGCGATAGGCTCATGTGCAGTAATCGGCGGCATCCCAGCTATAAAGGCAACAACGCCGGAACTGGATGTTGAAAAAAGAGTTTACAAAAATCTCTCTTCAATACATTCAATTAAACCCCATGCAGTGGATGCATACGTGAAAGTGGACGGTTATATAAGGGGATGTCCTCCTGCTGAGAGGGATTTATACGAGGCTCTGACATCTGTTCTGACAGGAAGGAAGCCTGATTTCCCTCAGTACAGCATTTGCATTGAGTGCAAGCTGAAAGGCAATATATGCGTTTTAATTGCCGATAATATGCCGTGCATGGGGCCTGTGACAAATGCAGGCTGCGGAGCGCTCTGTCCTTCAATGAACAGGGCGTGTTATTCATGCTTCGGTCCTATGAAGCAGGCGAATAGCCCTGCGCTTGCGAAAAAATTCAAGGCGATGGGAATTTCAAGGGATGACATCATAAGGAAGTTTACGGAGTTTGGCGCTGATACAATTGAGTTCAGAAAAGCAGTGGAGATGGTGTATGAAGATTGATATAAATTACATAGCCCGCGTTGAGGGTGAGAGTTCTGTAAAGCTTGAGATAGAGGGAGGAAAACTCAAAGAACTCAAGCTTAATATCTGGGAGCCTCCGCGTTTCTTTGAAGGTTTTCTTGTGGGAAGGAAATTTGACGAGGTTCCTGACATAGTTGCAAGGATATGCGGGATATGTCCCGTATCCCACATGACAACGGCGATAAGGGCTATAGAAAATGCTTTCGGTTTGACGCCTTCTCCTGAAGTTAAAAGAATACGAAAGATACTCTCCTTAAGCCAGATTCTCTCAAGCCATCTTGCGCATCTTTATGTCCTTGCGCTTCCGGACTATTTCAGGCTTAATTCTATTGTGGAGATGCTGCCGCATTTTGAGAAAGAGATTAAGAGATTCCTGAGATTAAAGGAAGCAGCGAACAGCATTACCGCCCTTTTCGGCGGCAGGGCATTGCATCCTGTCTCAATGGTTGTTGGCGGTTTTACGAAGGTTCCGTCAAAAACTGATATAGAGAAGGCTGTAAAGGAACTTGAATCTTTGCATGGGGATGCTCTTGAAACATTAAAGATGGTTTCAGAACTTAAATATCCTGCTCTGGAAAATCATGCAGAATTTGTAGCGTTAAAAGGCGAAGGTGAATACGCAATAAATGAAGGCGCTGTTTCATCCACAAAAGGGCTGAATATCAAGGAGCATGAATACGCATTTTATTTTATTGAGGATGAAGTCCCTTACTCGAATGCAAAGAGGACAATTATAAAAGATAGAGGCTCTCTCATGGCAGGAGCGCTTTCAAGAATTAATCTCGGATTTGATAATCTCTTGCCTGATGCAAAAAAGGCTTCGGAGGACATTGGTTTTAAAGGAGGCAGCAACCCTTTCCTGAATAATCTTGCACAGGCTGTTGAGATAGTCCATGCCTTGCAGGAGTGCGCCATACTTCTCAGAGGGCTTTCGTTAAAAGATTACTTTGCTGATTTTAAGGTGAGGGAAGGCGCCGGCTCTGCTTTGACAGAGGCGCCGCGAGGGATGCTTTATCATCACTACGAGATGGACAGAAGAGGAATAATAACAAAGGCAAATATCGTAACGCCGACAGCGCACAACTTTCTTAATCTTGAAGAGTCTCTCAAAAAGCTTGTGACTGAAAATATAGATAAGCCGGAAGATGAACTGATTCTCACGTGTGAGATGCTCGTGCGGGCGTATGACCCGTGTTTTTCCTGTTCGGTGCACTGAAGCCGTGTCTTACGCTAAGAGTATATTCTGTTCGTCAGCAGCTTCATCTTTAAACAGCGGAATCCATTTATCCTTTTTTGTCTGGATAAACGTCATTTCTTTCTGACAGGATTCGCATCTTCTGATTTCTGCTGCTTTAATGCCGAGAGACATCGCTTCGGATGTAAGACCGGGATGGGAAACAGATGTGTATTTATGTATGTGTTTCATTTCTCTGCCCTCCTCTTTATTAAGGATAAATCTGTGAAGCCTTAATGTCAATGTTTGCCACACTTCAAACGGTCTATGGGAGGCTGTGTTTGGATTGAGGCAAGATTCACGGGTCTGTCAGAATAGGGGCTGAAGTCGCAATGAAATGGAGCGGATAGCCCCGCATAACAGATGGAGAGAACCAAATATATTGCACCAAGATTTATACTTTTACAACGGTAGTTTAATATTGCCGAAAGACAGACACAGCCTCCCATACATGTCTGACATAGAAATGATTGAATTGTATTTTTGTTGGTTAGTCTTTCTTTTTAATCTGCTATCATAATGAGATGACGGATATTAAAAAACTCATAGATATAATGTCCGCTCTCCGCGGGGATAAAGGCTGTCCGTGGGATAAGGAGCAGACAAGGGATTCTCTTAAGCCCTTTCTTCTTGAGGAAACTTATGAAGTCCTTGAGGCTCTGGATGAAGGAGACAGTGAGAAAATAAAGGAAGAACTTGGAGATCTCCTCTTTCAGATAGTCTTTCACTGCCAGCTTGCAAAGGAAAGGAATGAATTTGATCTCGATGATGTTATAGAAAAGATAAGCCGGAAAATGTTAAATCGCCATCCCCATGTATTTGGAAAGGCGAAGTATAAAAATAAGGAAGGGCTTCGAAAACAGTGGGATGAAGAAAAGAAGAGGGAGGGGAAGCACAAGGAATCAATTCTTGAAGGAGTGCCGAAGGCGCTGCCGTCACTTCTGAGGGCGCATAAGCTTCAGAAAAAGGCTGCGAGAGTAGGGTTTGACTGGGAAAAGACAGAGGATGTCCTTGAAAAGCTTGAAGAGGAGGTTAAGGAGTTCAAAAAAGCGCTTAAAAAGAAAAAACAATCTGAGATAGAAGATGAACTCGGAGACATATTCTTCATGCTTGTGAATATCTCCAGATTTGTTGGCGTCAATCCCGAGGATGCCCTGAGAAAGACCATAAGCAAATTCATCTCAAGATTCCGCTATATCGAGATGAAGGCAGCGGATAAGAAGAGAAATCTCTCTGATATGACACTTGAGCAGATGGACGCCCTCTGGGACGAGGCAAAGGAGAGGGAGAAGTAGTTTACTTATTAAAAATCGGATACAGTTTGTCGTATGTCTCCATTATGTGCTCAGGTATTACCCTTATCTCTCCAAAGACTGACATAAAGCTGGTGTCACCAGCCCATCTCGGCACCATATGCAGATGAACATGCTCTTCCATTCCTGCTCCTGCAACAGCGCCGATGTTAATCCCTATATTAAACCCTTCAGGCCTGAATATTTCTTTGAGGCTTTTTAAAGAGCGCTGTGTGACTTTCATAAAATCCAGCAGGATTTCATCGGTCAGATTATCTATTGTTGATGTGTGGATGTAAGGCACGACCATGATATGCCCGTTGTTGTAAGGGTATTTGTTCATCATCACAAAGGTATGACTGCTTCTGTATATAATCAGATTTTCCCTGTCATTCTTTTTTTTCGGATAGGAACAGAATATGCACTCAGGCTCTTTTTTGCCGAGTATGTATTCCATTCTCCATGGCGCCCATAGGGCTTTCATAAATGTCTCCTTAAGATGGTGATGCAATAAAATTATATCATTTTTCACTAATCTTCAAGTTTTTAAAGATATGTTAAAATTCTGGATGGAGAATGGATTGAAGGTTGCGGTTATTACAGGAGCGTCAAGGGGGCTCGGAAAAGAGATTGCCTTGACGCTCGGGAAAAGCGGCTACAATGTTGCCGTGAATTACCTTGCATCAGAGAAAGAGGCGGTGAAAGCGGCTGATGAGATTACATCAGATACACTATTAATAAAAGCTGATGTCGGTAATATCAGGCAGGTAGAGAAAATGGCAGAGGCAGTTTATGAGAAGTGGGGAAGGGTGGATGTCCTTGTAAATAACGCAGGGATAACAAAGGACGGTTTGATGATTAAACTGAAAGAGGAAGAATGGGACGAGGTTATGAGGGTAAATCTTAAAGGATGCTGCAATACTATCAGGGTATTCTCTCATTTTATGATAAAATCAGGAGGAGGCCATATTATAAATATCTCCTCGTATTCAGGGCTTAAAGGAAGAGAGGGGCAGGCGGCATACAGCGCCTCAAAGGCTGCGGTTCTCGGTCTGACTTATACTGCGGCGAAAGAGCTTGCTGAATACAATATCAGAGTTAATGCGCTGCTTCCGGGATATATGCAGACTGAAATGGGAAAGGCATCGGAAGCAGCAATGACGACGGCAAAGATGGAGAGTATTACAGGGAAATTATCCAGTCCGAAGGATGCAGCTGGGTTTATCAACTGTCTCTTAACGGCGGAGAATATAACAGGGCAGGTTTTCTGTCTTGATAGCAGGATTATATAATGTGCCATGACAAGGAGTTTTCCTACGCTCATTCTCGTCCCGATAAAATCGGGACACCGAGGCTTTTGCCTCTTTTTACAGGAATGAGTTTTAGGGACTATCGGCAAAAGAAACCGCTTAAGGTAAACTCCTCGCCAGCACATTATTATAGATGAGGGAGGTTAAATGGCAAAGGGTTTTTTTGTAACCGGGACTGACACAGGCGTTGGCAAAACCGTAGTTGCAGCAGCGCTGATAAAGGCTGCGGGTCTTCTTGGAGTGAAGGCGTGCGGTATGAAGCCCGTTGAAACAGGCTGTATCAAAGAGGGAAACGTAATGGTGCCTTCTGACGGCATGTTCCTGAAAGAGATTGCACGCATGGACGAGACAGTAAGCCATATAACCCCATGCTGTTTCGAACATCCCCTCGCACCAATGGTTTCCGCTGAAATGGAAGGAACAACAGTTGATCTCAATAAGATAAGAAAAGCGTTTGATAAACTGGGAAGGACGTATCAGGCGATTATCGTTGAGGGGGTTGGAGGACTATTAGTGCCTATAAACAAAGATTACTTTATTATTGACCTTGCCAGAGAAATGGGGCTTCCGTTGGTTGTTGTGTCAAGGCCAGGACTCGGAACAATAAATCATACATTGCTTACAGTAAATTATGCGCTGAAAGAAGGACTCAATGTTGCCGGTATAATTATAAATTATTCCTATCAGTCCGAAGGCAGCATGGCAGAAAAGACGAATCCTCAGGTTATAGAACAACTCAGTCCTGTCCCGCTTATCGGTATTTTCCCTTATCTTGATGATATGTCGGATGAGGCGTTTGAGAAAACAGTCTTAAGAAATCTGAACATGGAAATTATCAGAAAGTATCTTTAAAAGAGGCATAATCAGTGCAGAGAGTATGTCATGCTGAATTTATTTCAGCATCTAACGAAATCAAGAAGCAGACCCTGAAACAAGTTCAGGGTGACAGGGAGATGCTTTGAATCAGCAAAAACTCAGGATAGGCAGAATTCCTTATGCAAACCTGTTCCCGATATTTTATACGCTTGAGAGTGAATGCGATTGCTCGGGATATGAATTTGTAGAAGGTGTGCCTTCCGCTCTCAACCGTATGCTCCGTGTGGGAGAGGTTGATGTCAGTCCTTCGTCATCCATAGAATATCTGAGATGCAGCGATGAATATGCAATTGTAGAAGACCACTCAATAAGTTCAATGGGGACTGTCGGCAGTATCATTCTTCTCAGCGGAAGACCAATAGAGGAATTAAACGGGCTGTCGGTTCTTACGTCGTCCCAGTCTGAGACATCTGTTGTCCTTCTTGAGATAATTTTAAGAAAGTTTTTTAAGGTGAAGTGCAATTTAAAACCGGCAGACATTAGCCTTCAACATTCTGAATTCAGCCTTCAGTCCGCAGATGCATGTCTTCTTATAGGCGATGACGCATTAAAGGCGGTCAAGAGTTATAAGTTGAAAGTTACAAGTGAAAGTCAAAACTCTCAACTTATTTACCCCGTTAGAAAGCCCAGCCTTTTAATTCGGCAGGGAGTTCCCGCCTATAAGGGCGTGGGTATCTATGTCGGGAGTAATTCCTCCCTTTCTAACGGGGTTTATATCTATGACCTCGGTGAGCTATGGCATAAACATACGGGACTATCGTTTACTTATGCGCTGTGGATTTACAAGAAAGACTGCTGTAGAGAAAAACCTGAACTCCTTGAGAGATTTGAGAAGGATTTAAACAAAGCGAAAAGACTTGCAGTGAAAAACTTTAAAAAAATTGCCCTTCAATCCCCCATGAGAGGAATCTTAACAGAGGCCGAGCTTATAACTTACTGGGAGAACATCTCTTATGATTTCGGAGATGAACACAGAAAGGGTCTTGAGCTTTTCAGGAAGTTTTCAGAGGAACTGAGATTGATTTGAGGTACAGTCACGGGCTGCCGCCATCGCAGATAGCGACAGTTTTCTAAGATGCTACAGACAGGGTCGGCTTTCACTTTCTGCAGATATTTTTCTGTCGTTCTAAGGCTCATTATGCTATCCCGAAAGCATTCGGGACAAAACTCACCCTTCGGGTTCAGACAGTTGCGGCTGTAACGCTCCATTCGCCAAGAACGAGAACGAAAAATCTCTGATGTCGTTCAACCCAACCCTGTCAAGCGCTCAAATATTGTATTCTCCCATCACAAAAATAAATATGCCTAAGATTGATGACTTGCAAAATAAGCTGATAATCGGATAAAATTATAGACTTTTATTATGGAGGGAAAAAATGGCTGATATGGTTGAGATTAGATGGCATGGCAGGGGTGGTCAGGGGACTGTCACTGCTGCAAAGGTGCTTGCTGACGCATGTTTGAGTGGAGGAAGGTATGTTCAGGCTTTTCCTGAATACGGGCCTGAAAGGGCTGGAGCGCCTCTGAGGGCATATAACAGGATTAGTTCTAAAGAACTCAGGATGCACTGTCCTGTTTTGAATCCTCAGATTGTAAGTATTGTTGACGCTACATTGCTTGACAGCATCAACGTTGCTGAAGGCGCTACAAAAGATGCAATTTTTCTCGTTAACACATCTAAGAATCCGGAAGAAATAAGGGCGAAGCTCAAAGCAAAACCTGAACAAAAGGTTTTTACAGTTGATGCTACAAAGATAGCAATAGACTGCATCGGAAGGGCGCTGCCGAATGCTCCCATGCTTGGCGCCATATGCAAGGCAACCAATATTGTTACTCTGGATAATCTTCTTGAAGATGTCAGGAAGAGCTTCGGCAAGAAATTTTCCCAGAAGATAATAGACGGAAATCTTGAAGCGACAAGGCGTGGATACGGGGAGGTAAGAGAAGGATGAAACTTAAGGGATGGAAAGAGGTTACTCAGGGCGCTGTTATTTTAGAGGCAGGCAGCGCTTTAGAATTCAAGACAGGCTCGTGGAGGGCATATAGGCCCAAGTGGATAGAGGAAAACTGTATTCAGTGTCTGCTTTGCTGGATTTACTGCCCTGATATGGCTGTTAAGGTGAAAGACGGCAAAAGGGCAGAATTTGATTATGACTATTGCAAGGGATGCGGGATATGCGCCCTTGAGTGTCCGGGGAAAAAAGGTAACAAGGCGATAGTCATGGAAGAGGAGGGGAAATAATGGCCCAGAAATCTGGAAGAATAGTTGCGGTTACAGGAAACGAGGCTGTTGCAGAGGCATTGAGGCAGGTGAACCCTGACGTGTGCGCTGCATATCCGATAACTCCTCAGACAGATATGATGCAGAGGTTTGCGAGTTTTGTAAACGATGGAGAAGTAAAAACAGAAATTATACTTGTTGAAAGCGAACACAGCGCAATGAGCTGCTGCATAGGCGCATCTGCTGCCGGAGGCAGGGTTATCACAGCCACATCAGGCCCCGGGCTTGCCCTTATGTGGGAGATGCTTTTTGTAGCTTCAGGGATGAGGCTTCCTATTGTAATGCCTGTGGTCAACAGGGCATTGTCTGCGCCGCTGAATATTCACGGGGACCACTCTGACGCTATGGGCGCAAGGGATTCAGGATGGATACAGTTATGGTCCGAGAATGCGCAGGATGCCTATGATAATGCGATTCAGGCATTCTGCATTGCAGAGCATCTTGATATAAGACTGCCGGTGATGGTCTGTCTTGACGGCTTTATAATAAGCCATTCCATAGAAAGGATAGAATACCTTGAGGATAATGAGGTCAGGGATTTTGCAGGAGAATATAAACAGGTTAATCCACTCCTGGATATTGAACATCCAAAGAGCATAGGGCCTCTGATATTGCCCGATTATTATATGGAGTTTAAGAGGGCGCAGCACGAGGTGATGTCAAAGGTAAAGGATGTTGTCCTTAAGGTTGCCGATGATTTTGCAAAGCTCAGCGGGAGAAAATATGGCCTGTTTGAGACATACAGGCTTGATGACGCCGAGGTTGGACTTGTCATACTCAATTCTGCAGCCGGAACCTCAAAGGATGTTGTTGACAGTTTCAGGGAAAAGGGCATTAAGGCAGG
>JAHILQ010000297.1 GCA_018896985.1 Nitrospinota bacterium | reverse complement strand
GGCGATGACTCAATATGATTGGGATATGTGTCCGAAGGAGTTGTGGGACCCTATGGCTGAAGTGGACATAGCCTGTTTTACTAAGGTAAAAGAAAACATAAAGAAGAAGACCGGCAAGAATGTACCAATCACCACCCACATTTGTGCGCCCAATCCCGCTTTAGATTATATTGTAGAAAAGTTTGGCCATCTGATAAACGAAATCCAGTATTGGGGGAACATGTGCCCCTATTCGCTTGAACAGGCTGTGAAAAATTTTGGGGGTAAAATTCCAATCATGACGGGCATAGACCATACGCGCACTCTCTTGATGGGAACTCCCGAGGAAGTGGATAAGATGGTGAAAGACGCAATAGACACTGCCAGGGGGAAATGCAGTTTTGCCCTGGGTCCCGGGTGCGATATCGCTGCTGATACTCCGGAAGAGAATCTTTTGGCATTGGTTGAAGCAAGGGACAAATACGGAACTTATGTTTAGAGTAGTAAAAGGTAGATGAGGCATGAATAAGCGCAGGAAGCATGCAAAGTTAATCGTCGTCGCTCATACCCATTGGGATCGTGAGTGGTATCTCACATTTCAGCAGTTCAGGTACCAGCTTGTGAAATTGATAGATCAACTCCTTGATATACTAGAGATGGATAGAGACTCCGTGAACTTCATGCTGGATGGTCAGACCGTGGTGTTGGAGGACTACCTGGAGATACGCCCGGAAAATAAGGAAAGGTTAAAGAAATGGATAGAGGAAGGGAGGATAAACATCGGACCTTGGTATATCCAACCGGATGAATTCCTGGTCTCCGGGGAGTCCTTAATAAGGAATTTGATGCTTGGGCACAAGATCGGGAAAGAGTTCGGCAACGTCATGGAACATGGCTATTTACCGGATTCATTCGGTCATATCTCTCAGATGCCCCAGATTTTGCAGGGTTTTGATATAGATACTGCATTTATCATGCGGGGGGTAGGTGATGAAGTAGACCAAACGGAGTTCTACTGGGAGGCTCCGGATGGCTCAAGAGTGCTCACCCATTATTTGGCTGCCGGTTATGATAATGTAAACATTATGAGGCCGAATCCTAAGGACATAAAATTATCCTCCTGGTTAGCTGATCTACTTAAGAGAATTACAGGAGAAGAATTTAGGGATTTCTTTGATCTCCGAGATTTTATCCTCTCGAAAGCCTCAACTGATACCCTGTTGCTGATGAACGGTGGCGATCACTTGGCCCCTCAACCCAATCTAACGGAAATTAGTGAAGGCGTAAATGAGAAACTCCCTGATGAGATCATCCACGGCACGCTTACTGATTTCGTCAATGAGGTGAGGAAGAAGAAACCAAAGTTGAGCAAGTTTAGAGGGGAGTTTCGATCTAGCAAGTATTTTCCTGTGCTTAGGGGGGTTTTATCTTCAAGAATTTATTTGAAACAGATGAATGCTAAGACAGAGACTCTTTTGGAAAGGTGTGCTGAGCCGATCTCGGCGATTAAGTGGGTTTTAGGCAAGGATTATCCAAGTGGCTTTTTCCAGGAGGCTTGGAAGCTCCTTTTGAAGAATCACGCCCATGACTCGATCTGCGGCTGCGGGATCGATCAGGTCCATGATGAAATGGAATCCAGGTTCAGACAGGCCCAACAGATCGCTAGGGAGCTGATCAAGGATGGTCTCCGAGAGATAGGAGAGCGGGTAAATTTCGAAGGTAAAGATGGGGAGATACCGATCCTCGTTTTCAACCCCAGCCAATATAGGAGGACCGACAGGGTGGTAGTAAGCATAAATCCCACTGTCAATTCTCAATATGGCAAGAGGACTTCGATGCCCTTAGAGGAGGAGAAGATCGAGTTGAACGGTTATGTCCTGAGGGATCTGGCCGGAAAGATGATCCCTTTTAAGATTGAAGGTGAGAAGTTAATTCCAGAGGACATTCTGAATGGGGTCAAATTGCTCTTAAAGAAAGTGATCTCCTTCCGAACTGAGGACTTGCCCCCCTTTGGATATAGGGTGTATAAACTCACCCTGGGCTCAGAGGAGCAGGGAAGAGGCTTGGCAGTGGATGATAAGACTATTGAAAACGAGTTTTACAAAGTAAGAGCACAAGATGATGGATCTTTGATTATAGAGGATAAGGAAACTGGAGAAATTTATAGGAATTTTAACCACTTCGAGGACTCTGGGGATGCTGGTGATGAGTATAACTACTCCCCTCCCGAAGAGCAGGAGGTCTTCACCTCCAAGGGTATCAAAGCGGATATCAGGTTGATAGAGGATGGGCCGGATAGGGCAATCATCCGCGTAGACCAGACTTTGAAACTTCCAAAGAGCCTAACCAAAGATAGGAGGGGCAGGGGCAAGGAGAGGGTGGATGAGAGGATCGTAAGCTTCGTCACTTTACAGAAAGGGGTGAGGAGGATAGATATCAGGACTATAGTGGGGAATGAAGCGAAGGATCATCGGCTAAGAGCCGTATTTCCTACCGGGATCAAGACGAAAGAGTCGATAGCAGAGAGCGCCTTTAGCGTAATACATCGTCCGACTGAGACCCCTGAAGGTGAGGGCTGGATCGAGAAGCCGAGCCCGACGCATCCCCAGACTCGGTTTGTAATAGTCGAAGATGATGAAAAGGGAATAGCAATCTTAAACAAGGGCCTCCCCGAATATGAGGTTACAGAGGATGGAAAAATCTATCTTACTCTGTTGAGGTGCGTTGGC
>JAHILQ010000194.1 GCA_018896985.1 Nitrospinota bacterium | reverse complement strand
GGTGAATATGTATGTATGCGGCGTCACTGTATATGACAGCTGCCATATTGGGCACGCAAGAAGCGCAATAGTGTTTGATGTGATTCAGAGATACCTCAGATACAGAGGCTTTAATGTGACATTCGTGAGGAATTTCACTGATATTGACGACAAGATAATCAACAGGGCAAAGAAAGAGGGAATTCCGTGGAATGAGGTCGCAAGGAAATACACTGAAGAATTCTACAGCGACATGGACAGCCTCGGAGTTGCGCGCGCTGACATAGAGCCAAAGGCTACAGAGCATATAAAAGAGATAATAGAGATTGTAAAGGGGCTGATAGATAAAAGATACGCCTACGAGAGGGACGGAAGCGTCTATTTTGAGGTGAATAAATTTCCTGAATATGGAAAGCTCTCAAAGAGAGACAAGGAAGACATGATGGCTGGCGCAAGGGTTGAGGTGGATGAAAGAAAAAAAGACCCGATGGACTTTGCGCTCTGGAAGGCGTCAAAAGAAGGCGAGCCTTTCTGGGAAAGCCCGTGGGGAAAGGGAAGGCCGGGATGGCACATAGAGTGCACTGCAATGTCAATGAAGCATCTTGCTGAGAGTTTTGACATTCACGGCGGCGGCGCGGATTTGATATTCCCGCATCATGAAAACGAGATTGCCCAGTCAGAGGCATTTACAGGAAAGCCCTTTGTCAGATACTGGATGCACAACGGCTTTATCACAATTGACAAGGAGAAGATGTCAAAGTCCCTCGGGAACTTTTTCACCATCAAAGAGGTCATTGAAAGATACGATCCCGAGGTTGTGCGATTCTTTATCCTGTCAACTCATTACAGAAGCCCGATAGAGTTCTCTGACGAACAGCTCAAGGAAGCAGAGGTTTCCATTGACAGATATTATACGACCCTGACAAGGATTGCTGATTTTCTGAGCATGACCCCTTCTTTAGAAAATAATCCACCCATCCCCCCTTTAGAAAAGGGGGGCAAGGGGGGATTTGAAAAGGCATTTGAGGATACAGCCAATTCATTCATGGAAAAATTCCTGACAGCAATGGATGATGACTTCAACACCGCCCTTGGTGTGGGGCATATCTTTGAACTCATAAGGGAAGCAAACAAATATCTTGACAGCAAACCATCAGGGCAAAAGGCAAAAGAGCTTGTCTCAAAGACAATGGAACTTTTAAAAGAGGCCGGCAGTGTTTTGAATATTTTCAGGAAAACACCCGATGAATGGCAGATGGCATTGATGAGAACCAAGAAAATCCCTCTGACAGAAAAAGACATCCTGAACAGGACAACATCAAGGGAAGAGGCGAGGCAGAAAAAGGACTGGGCAGCAGCAGATGCAATAAGAAAGGAACTTGATGGGAAGGGAATAATACTCGAGGACAAGAAAGACGGGACAGGCTGGAAGATTAAGGTTGGATAAATAGAGAATAGCAGGGCAATACAGACATTGCTTCAGCTTTTCTGGCGTTAAAGAGATGCAGTTAAAGATATATTCCCTGATAGCTTATTTAATTATCTTTGCTCCAATGAACAACATAGATAAAATAGAGACAAATCTTAAAGCCCACGTAAAACACCTCTCAGAAGATATAGGCACAAGAACTTATCAGGAGACAGAAAAACTCAACAGGGCTGCTGATTATATAGAGGAGAAATTCCGCTCTTACAGATGCAATGTAAAGAGGCAGTCATTCAAAGCTGAAAACAAGACCTACTACAACATAGAGGCAGAGGTAAAAGGGACGTCATCAGGAGACGGAATTATTATTGTAGGCGCTCATTATGACACTGCATGGGGCACTCCGGGCGCTGATGACAATGCAAGCGGAGTTGCGGGGCTTCTTGAGCTTAGCCGCCTGACATCAGAAAAACCTCTTCCGCCCATGGGTCGTAGACTGACAGTGCGTTTTGTTGCATTTGCCCTTGAAGAGCCTCCTTTTTTCAGGACGCGGAATATGGGAAGCTATGTTTATGCTGAAAGCCTTAAGAATGAGGGAGCTAATGTCAAAGGCATGGTAGCTCTGGAAATGCTTGGGTATTTCTGTGATAAGAAGGGTTGTCAGTATTATCCCCTGCCTTTTTTCAGATGGTTTTATCCTGACAAGGGCAATTTTCTTGCATTTGTAGGCAACATCCGGTCAAGGCAGTTCACGCTGAAGATGAAAAAGGCATTTCAAAAATCATCCTCTTTGCCTGTTGAATCACTGAACACAATCTCGCTGGTGCCGGGCGTTGATCTTTCAGATCATCTCTCATTCTGGAGATTCGGTTATCCTGCATTTATGATTACAGACACCGCATTTTACAGAAACCCGCATTACCACGGCTATGGTGATAGAGCCGATACACTTGACTATAAAAGGATGGCTGAATTTGTGAGGGGGTTTTATAAGGCGGTTGAGGTGGTTATGGGAGAGGAGAAGTAGTATCTTCATCTGCGGCTGTCCAAGACCCGATAATCCTTGAAAAGCCATTATCTCTTAGAACGCCTTGCAAATCACTGCTGAAAGATTTTAATATTGAGGGGAAAAAGGAGAGAAGAAAAAATGAACATGTCCCTCTAATAATTCCTATAATGTAAGTAGCTGTCCTAATCTTTATAAATTTTAACGAGAGGGTAAACAATGGATGTACTACCAAATTTGGACTGGTATATTAGCATTAGCAAGAAGCAAGGATTAAGCCCTCGTTGCCCTTTTGCTTCTGTCTACCGATGCCCTCGCTTCTATCAAAGTTTGTCACTTTTAGGAGAGGCGGGAAATACCCAAATAACTCCAGAAGAAGACAACCGACTAAAACAGGAATGGCAAAAAACTGATGTTTGGCCGATTACTGATGAGCAGGCAACTACAATAGCTGGGCCGAGAGGCGAGATAAAACATTTCTCGCGCTTTTGTCCAGAAGTGTTATTTGATCGTTTTGGTCTTTTCACTTCCGAATTGCATGAATATCCGGATGAGATAGATATAAATATTTCTCATAAGAACCTTTTATATGAAGATGCTTCCCAAAATGATTGGAGGTGGAACTGGAGCCATGTCAAGCCCACGCACTATACCGAATGTGTTCTATATTCATTGTTAAGAGTAGGAAAGGAGAGAAATGCTCCAAAACCAGTCTTTCCAAACATAGGTATGCCAGATTCAATAACAAAAGAAAAAAATTGTGTAATATTAGGCGATGAATATACAGCAAAGGATATTGAGGAATTAATAGAGCACATATATGAGCATCCTGAGATCAAGACTTTCGAATTTTACAGTAGAGGAGAAAATCCTCATCTTCAGAAAGCTATTAATGATTATAAAATTGTTAGTGATACAGTCGAGGCAAACTATTATAAACACCCCGATCGTGAACTAGTTTTTATGAAAATTCACAAAAATACTGCCGAATCCGACTGGGAAAAGCATCTTGTTGCGACCAGTCCGATGTATTTCAAAAGAATCATAGCCTTGACGGACAAACAGAGGAGAAAAATGGAAATGCAAAAGAATCAGACTATTTGGGATAAGGTTACAAAAAATCCTGTGGTTATTATCTTAATGGTATTGGCGTCAATAGCTACTATAGTAGCGACGTTTTATACTGTTCGACAGTATTACGCTTCAAAAAGCATCGGAGGTAAAACAACCGAAGCTTTACATCAATCTAATAAAATGTCAGGAAGCTCAGAGAATAATTCAAGTATTAATATCGTCCAAAATAATAGCTCAAATAATCCTATTAATGTTAATCAGTCAAATAATGCAAACGTAACTCAGACACAAAATGTACCACAGGCAGCAAATATAGGAAATAAATCTGCCAATGTCACGGATAGATTTAAAGATGCCCTAAGGTCATTAGATGATATCGACGCTTTTGTATATTCCTCTATAGATTATGAGCCACAAAAGTACCTTTCACTATTATCAAGAGCAAGAAATGAAATAAAAACAATAAAAGGTTCAAGTGGAAAGACCCAAGATTTTATTATGAAAACTTATAGCTGTTATCATAATGCTGGCGAAATGTGGAAGGCAAATAGTCCATCAGTATTAGTAAGTAAAGGAGTTGTTACCTTGTATAAAGAAGCAGAACATCAATTTACAAAAGAAACTCGTCCAAGTCTTAGTCTAAAATGGAAAGAATGCTCTAAGTTGTTAGGGAATGCGCATGAATATTTTCAAATGGAAAAGTAAAAGCCTTTTGTGGAAAGAAAAAGCAGCAGGCCCATCATCCCTCGCGCAGATGGCGGGAGATTGAGATTGTGGAGGAGAAGGAGTAAACAGAGGCTATTGCAATGAAAACCAATAAATGTCAAAATAATAATAAGGAAGAAAAAAATGACAAAGGCAGAGATAAAAAAAGCTCAGCAAAATCTCGAAAAGTGGCAGCAAGACCACGCAGATATAAACTCCCTGAGGAAGGTATATCAGGAAAAGGTTCTGGACTGGGTGGTGAAGTCCATGGAGTTCGAGAAGGAACCGGT
This sequence comes from Nitrospinota bacterium, assembly GCA_018896985.1. Lineage (GTDB taxonomy): Bacteria > Nitrospirota > Thermodesulfovibrionia > Thermodesulfovibrionales > UBA1546 > UBA1546. The sequence continues at coordinate 1,171 of JAHILQ010000194.1, read as the reverse complement.
GAGTATGAGCCGTCTAAAGGAACTCCTCGAAAAAGAGAAGACAGCGCTCGTCCGTTAGATTCAACCCGCTATTTTGAGACAGCTCAGGGGATAAAGACCTATTCCGAAGTCACTGAAATCCTTGCAGTATCTGTCACAAAGACCATAGAAGCAATCATTGACAGAACTCCGGAAGAAATAAATATCACTCCTACGTGGATTTGCAAGTTTCATGGCGATATAGCAGGCTCTCTTTTTCCTGACTGGGCAGGAAGGTTCAGGGACGTAAATGTAGTTGTAGGTACGCACACTCCACCGCCTTATTTTGAAGTTCCTGTTCATGTCTGCCGGTATTGCGATGACTTAACAGCGAGACTGTCGTTCGCTGCACAACAACAGGACATCGAAACGTTTGCAGAGACCCTTGCATTTGCCGATTGGCGTTTTCAGTGGATTCATCCTTTCAGAGATTTTAATGGCCGTGTTGGAAGGATTTTATTGTCTGCAATACTTTTCAAGTTAAGACTTCCGCCTGCTGAGACAGCAGTTGTTGAACCTGATAAAAAAGAAAGATACCTGAATGCACTTCATGAAGCTGACGCAGGTAATTTATCACTGCTCACAGAGATATGGGTCGAAAGGCTTTCTTGAGAAAAGAATAGGGAACACACCTATCATCCCTCACGCAGAGAGGGGAGATTGCGATTGCGGAAAGGTTCGCTGCCTTATTACCCTATTAAAATCTCATTATTCCCTTTCCGCTTGATTTTACAAGCTGAAAAAGACAAAGTGGATTTAGGTTAAAATAAATCATGCCAAAGGTAATTGTCGGGATGAGCGGAGGGGTTGATTCCTCAACAGCAGCGTATCTTCTTAAAGAACAGGGATACGAGGTTGAAGGGCTGAGTTTCATCCTCCGGGAAACAAGGCAGCGCAAAAATTTCACTTCCTGCTGTTCGCTTCAGGCGATAGAAGAGGCGGCAAAGACAGCGGCTCATCTCGGAATTCCTCACAGCGCGGTTGATGTCAGGGATGATTTTCTTGAAAAAGTCATAGAGCCGTTTGTTGATTCATATACAAAGGGTTTAACTCCGAATCCATGCATATTATGCAACAGGCACATAAAATTCCCTTATCTTCTGAAAGAGGCGGATAAGAGAGGCGCTGAGTTCATTGCCACAGGGCATTATGC
>JAHILQ010000193.1 GCA_018896985.1 Nitrospinota bacterium | reverse complement strand
GAAGAATCCTTATGTATCTGTGATTGCGCATCCAACAGGTCGGCTTATTGGAGAGAGAGACCCTTATGAGGTAGATATGGACTATATTCTTAAAATTGCAAAAGAGACAGGAACCGCTCTTGAGATAAATGCATATCCGCTGAGACTTGACCTCAATGACATCTATGCAAAAACAGCAAAGGAACTTGGGATTAAGTTTGTCATAAGCACAGATGCACACCTCACAAGCCAGTTTGACTACATGCACTACGGCGTATCAATAGCAAGAAGGGGGTGGATTGAGAAAAAGGATGTGCTGAATACGCTGGGTTATGCACAGCTTATAAAAGCACTAAAGAGGAAGAAGGCGGGATAATTCAGGATCGATTATTCCCCTCTCTTCTTTTCTAATCCTCGCCCTTGAATTTTCATAATACTACCTTCGGTCAAATATTTTTTGAAACGCTTTTCTGTATGCTTGAACTCCAGTTTCTTGTTAATACCGCTTTTCTTTAACATATTCTCAAAAGATATTCCTTGTGCAGATAAATCAAGAAGCCCCAATGCCTTAATAGCAGCATAATCACATGTGCATAATTGAAGGTCATCCTGTTTTTGCAGTAGCACTAACGCTTCTTTCTCTCCATCATGAAGTTCTTCCTGAAAAACTCGATCAAATTTATCTTTGAATTCAAAAAGTTCTTCAGCTGAACATGAAAGTTCGTTGAAAGTAATGCCCGCTTCTTTTATAAGATCAATGGAATAGCGGTTTCCATCTGTACTTTCAAAAAAATATACTTCTCTGCGAAGGATTATTGAAGGAATATTGACTTTGTGGTTTTTTGCAATTTGATTCCATAAACCGAATTTATGCAGATCAATAATAACATCAGCATCAAGCAGCAGCAAAAGCAACTGAGTAGTCCTCGTTCTCGTCGTAGCCGTATTTTCTTAGAAAAGAAGAAACTTCACTGAATGGTTTATCTATATATTCAGCAAATTTCAACTTCGAAATTTTCCCCGCCTGTAGAGCTTTAATTGCAAGCGTAATATATCGAGATGAAAGATACGGTTTTTCATCTGCCCAGTCAGTAACGCGCATTTTTTTGTTGATATCTTTTAACTGTTCTTCATTTATTAGTTGATTAACAACATTTCTTTTTAAGAGATTCAGGTTAACCAATCTCCAAAGAAGTGCTTCGATGGAAACTTTAAACTCTTGTGCAATTTCAATAAGACTTATATAGGTTATTTTATTATCTTCGAGTCTTTTAGAAAATTCCCTGCGTACTTCTTCAGAAGGTAACAAAAGGGCTGACGCAAATGCATCCGCCCATTGCTCTACCTCACTTTTACCTTTTTCTGTTTTTGGGTAAATTTCTTCATCGGAAAATATATCCCATGTTATTAAATGAAATAACTCATGTGCCAAGTCATAATTCCGTCTCCATGGAGCATCGCTGGAATTAACAAGAATCGCTTTCCCAAAATCACCGGAAGTTGAAGCCCCGGAACAAACCATTCCTAAATCCATATAGAGAACCAATATATTAAAGACTTGTTCTAATACATTTGACAAAGAATATGCTGGTCTTCCACCTAAATTTAAAGTACGGCGCAACTCTTCAGCCAATTCAACAGTATATTCAAAGCCACCCCTTTTGAATTCTGTTTTATCGGGCTGGATATTGTAAGGTAACTTTATATTTTCTTCAGTGGTAAGCCCTAAAAGTCTTTTATAGTTCAGGCAAAATGAAATAAATTTCCGTTCTGTTTCTGTCTTGTTTTCTGTCTTTGCAGGATCCCGCCATAATACTTTAGGTTGAGAGATTTCAGTTTGCTCAGAGAGAAAATAATCGATCCTTTTTCCATAGAGCTCTGCCAACCTTGCAAGTTCCCATGCTTTAATCTCTCTTTCGCCTGATTCGATACTGCTTAATGTCTGGTAGTTAGAAAAGCCCATGCCTTGAGAGACATCCTTCAGTGTGTATTTCAGGGATTCTCTTTCTTTTCTCAGGAGAGTCGCTATGGCTTTGTTTCTGTCCATGCTTAAAGAAAGCATAATAAAATTTTATAAAAAAGTCTAATAATAAATATTTATATAATAATTTGTTATTTTTAGTAGGCCTAATTTAAACTCAATAAATTGTGTGATTATTCAATAATTACCCTTGACATACACAATATATTGTGGTTAAATGTCAGGGATGGATAAAAGACATGCAATTAGGAAATGTTTTTATTTATTTTGTATAACTACAAATAAAATACCCAGTGATCTTCGAAATCACTGGGTAAAAACATTGCCCCAAATTTATAGCAGTACTGGGGCGCAACAAATAGTGTGTGTTTGATTCACAGTATCACAGTTAAACATTTGTTGTCAACTGCCAGAAAAGGAGACCGTATAAATGGCAAAAACAATGAAGATTGGACGCAGAGCTGATGATGGTCGGTTCACTTCAGTAGAAAAAGCAAAACAAGACCCGAAACACACTGTGGTCGAAACCATTAAAAGACCGACAAAGAGGTGAGGTACCTATGAAATGCGAAAAGTGTTTGATTGCGTGTATCGGAATGTGTTTGTGCTGTAATCTTTATTTCGAAGGACTGCATGAGAGTCCTGCAACACTCGATCACACTCATGAAAACCGTCCCACGACACAGCACACAAGAATCTCGATAACAGCAGCAACCTCTTCCGCATCAACAGTTTCCTTTTAGCGGAAACAAAGGGAGGGGCTTCCCTCCCTTTTTCTTAAACTACCAAAATCCCCCTCACAATCCCGTCAATCTCTTTAATCTCATTCAAAACAGTTCCCCCTGCAGTTTCTGCATAATCATTTTCTGTATCTTCTGGCTTGTGATGGAGGAGATGTGGTCGGAGATT
>JAHILQ010000192.1 GCA_018896985.1 Nitrospinota bacterium | reverse complement strand
GAGAAACATCAAAAAAAGGAGTATTAAAATCAAGAATTCCATATCTTTATCCTTGAGAAAACTATCATTTGATTGAGACGATATAACCTGCTCTGACTCCTGAGTCAAATCCTGCTATTGCTACAGAGTCTGTTTCAGAGGACTTTTGAACCTCCACTCTTGCTATTGGTTGCCCGCTTTTATTAAAAACGGTAAGACGGTCGCCCGGCTTAACGCCATGTTTTGTACCCAGGCCAAAGGCAATCTCACAAGCTGCTGTTCCAGCCTTTATCCAGAACACTTCTGCCTCTCCTCCTTTAGCCATGAGATATTCCATCTTTTTGGAGAGAAGGAATACGATGAAAAGTGCGAAAATAGTCATGGGGGAAAAAAAGGCGATGATCCACCACGGGGAAACGCCCGAATACCGCTTTATAAAAGAGGTGGAACTTTGTAGAAGGCTGAAGTTGTCTTTATGAACCTTAATGCGAAAAACAAACGGTGGTTTTTGTGATACCGGCGCCTTCTGTGCCTTTGGCATAACCTTTAAGCTATATTCCCCCTGTTTGATATCAGGGCTAATCTTCAACAGCCCGCTCCACCCCGGCACTCCAAACCAGAACCCTGAGTAGAGTTCAGTAATTGTAAACTCAATGAGTTCAGAGCTGCTCACATATGTCAGATCCTCAATACTTTGTACTTTTTCACTCAATTGACCGTTAATCCCTGCAGAAGCCCCGGGAATGACATCCAGAACATCTATCGGCTGCCTGAACTTGGCCTGGCAGGAGTCAATAAGTGATATGACGACAATGATCAGTAACAAAGATGCTGTCTTTCCGGCCAGACCCTTCCATTTTGAAATCTGATCTAGTTGAATGTCGCCCCCTGTCAGTATCTTCGGCTTTTTTATATCCCTGGCTACAGCAGAAAACTCCTCTGTCAGGTCTTTTACAACTTTATTTTCCTCTATTTTCTCCTCGGTGATGTAATCGGGTGTTTCAGGGCGTGTTTCCTTTGTCCGAAATCTTTTGATAACTATTCTTCCCAGGATAAGGGTGGGAATGATCATGCTAAAGAGGTATTTAAAAAAAACAGGGGTAAAATTCCCGGGGTCTTTTCTTGCAAAGTACATGCTGATAAATAATTCAGCAATAACCATTATGTTCAGAACAACCTGCGCTATTCTTTGCCTTTTATTCATACCTGGTTACTTTAACATTTTACCACAAAAAAAACGCCACTGGCTTGCTACCAGAGGCGATTCTCAGTTAACCCCCCTTAGTAAGGGGGACCTCCCCTTTATTCCCCTCCTTGGTAAGGAGGGGATAGGGGAGGTTTCCTTATTTCTTGTAAATATCAGTCTTACTTATGTTCATGAACTTCCATGCCTTGCCTTCTACACCAGGCTTGGCTTCATCACCGAATTTGGAGTAAATACGGACTTCGTCCCCATTATCCCATGTACTATCCGGACGGGCAAAGTATTCATCGGGTAATGTGAAAGTGGTCAATATCTTCTGTCTGCCGGAGTAGACGGTAATGGTCTTCTTTTCCCTGTCCACTACGGGGAACTTCTTTGCTTTATCTGCAGCCTCATCGTATACCAGGGGATTTTTTTTCTCAATATTTTCCTTCTGGTCAATCAGTTTGTAAGAAATCGTCTTGAAGTCCTGCGTAACATCATCGAAGATGATTATCTCATTCTTTTTAGTGTCGAGCTTCATCCGCTTCCCGGCCTTTGGCGCGGGGCCCATAGCTCTCTCCAGCGGAGGGAGTTTATAAGTATGAGGGGGCAGAGTGGTATAATCAGGAGCTTTTGGATCCTCCTTTGCATCCTTAATAATAGTAACCGTCTTCTTCTCCGAATCAAATGCAATAACTCTTCCCTGGTCTATCTTGCCAAATTTTTTGTCACAGCCGAACATAAGGGCTAAAGGCAGGATAACCAGCATCAACCAGATCAATCTCTTTATCATATATACCTCCTTGTGTTATTCCTTTCCTTTTTTCATGGCAAGCTCTTTTTTGGCGCCTTTAACCATCCAGGTTATAATCATTATGCAAATTATAGACACTGCTCCCAGGATAAGAACCGCTGATAAGTGGCCTAAAATGGGCATTGAAAAGGTCTTCTCCAGCATCTTCAGGATGATGGAAATACCGCAGCATATAACGGCGCACCCGAACGGCAGGCGAATTCTATCGCCCGCGACGTACTTGGTGGCCACAGTGCCGAACTGCGCACCGATAGCAGCGCCTGTCAGCATGATCATTGCCGCCACTAACTCAGTCCTGCCTTTCCAGGTATAACTTGCTGCGCCATAAAGGCCTGAGAGCATGACCTCAAAGAGGTCTGTCCCAACAGCTATGTGGGTCGGACAGCCGACAAAGTAAATCAGGGCAGGCATGCGGAACAGACCGCCGCCGATTCCAAGTATGCCGGCCAGCCAGCCGGTAAAAAAGCCGACTATAATAGGAATCCATAAAGAGATGCGAAGCCCGGCCATTTTGAAATTCATCATCGGAGGGATTCTCATCTTATGTACAGTCTTATACCATGTGATGCCCATGGCAAGCTTATCGATCTCTTGACCCTTCTCCTTTGCCAGTCTTGCCATTTTCTTTTTCTTGAAATAGTCGCCGAAGACCATGAAGGCAATGAAGGACAGGAATATCAGGTATAATATGCGGACGTAAAGGTCAACCTTGCCTATGCGTTCAAACCACATAATCATCTGGGCGCCGACCTCAATCCCGATAAAGGTGCCGCCAAGCATCGCCATGCCCAGCTTGTAATCCACATTTCCAAACTTGCCGTGTCTTATGGTTGAGATAATGGACTTCCCTGCTATGTGCGCCATATCAGTGCCGATAGCAAAGGCCATGGGGAACCCCAGTATGTTAAGCCCCGGTGTAACCATCCAGGCACCGCCCATACCAAAGAACCCGCCGATTACCCCAACGCTAAACCCGATAATGACAAGACCCGGCCAGAATATTGTGACTCCGGATATTGGGAAAAGCATATATAACCAATCCATAAATTAACCTCCTTTTTCAGTCTGTCATTCCGTGCTTGACACGGAATCCAGTGTTTTCAGATACCTCAATGACATTTTAGTGTTCTTTAAGCTCTCTGTGCGTTAGGTCGATACCGGTTTTTCCCATAAAATAGTCAGTTATCAGGCCAAGAAATGCGCCGGCAAGGGGTACGGCGATCGCAGTGAAAACGGTAAATAAAACCAGGTCATCATTATACAAGTTGGCGAAGTATGCCCTCCAGCCTGCAAGTTTTGTGGTATGAGCTACTACTATGAGTGGAGCGCCCTTGGCTCCGGCAGCCATGGCAATCTCGGGGAATACCAGAAACACCATAACCATTGCTCCTATTAACTTTGTCCATAATTTACGCATTTTCTTTTAACCTCCTTGTTTGCGAGTTTGCCTTATTTCACCTGCAATGACATTAAAACCATTAAAAACCTTCTTTTTATCACCCCCCTCTATTTTGTATTCTCCGTTTCTATCGTATTATACTCACGCTGCAAGGGGCATGTGCAACTACCTTTGCGGCTGTGCTCCCCATCAATGCCCTTGAGAGACCGGTTAGTCCTGTGCTGCCCATGATGATCCGGTCAAACTTGCCTTCTTCTGCCCTTCTGATGATGTTGTTGGCCGGGACAACGCCTGTCTCGAGTATAGTCTCGACAGCAATGCCTTTCTCGTCGAAGAGGGCCTTTGCCTTGGCCAGGGCCTGCTCGGCCTGTCCCTCCAGTCTGTCCTGGACAGTAGAGGGCATCTCATCGAAGTCGGCCCTGGAGTAAAAAGCCACTGACATTAGGGTTATCTTTGCCCCTTCTTTCTCTGCCAGCTCCAGCGCCCTGTTTACTGCTTTCATTGAACTTTCTGAGCCGTCCGTCGCTACCAATACCTTCATAAAAGACCTCCTTTTTGTGACTTTTTAGATAACCCGGCCTTCTGCTTTTTTGTTGATGCCTTCACCCCCTTTTCCCCGGTTTCAAATTTTTTTTTTCAGTATATCCGCCTTCTTTTGCGGAATCATATTCCTCTGGTTCGGCAAATGTTATAGATACAACAATGTCCTTTAACTTTTTCAGTAATTTTTTCAAGACATTATACCATAAATTTAATAAGTCAATAAATTATATATTCACCCTCCCCCTTATCAAGAGGTAGAGTGAGAAGTAAAATCTTAACCTGCTGAAAGGAAGAGTATGCAATACATATGCCAGGTATAAAACATTGATATTTAAGAAAAAAATGCCTTGTGGAAAACAGTAATGCAATTTAATGCTGCATTTAACGATATAAATTCTGAAATATTTGTTAAATATAGTTATACTTAGTGCAACAAGATATTGCAGAGATACTTTAAGTTGCTATTTTCAGTTTCTTTATCTTTCTCTGGAGCTGCTGGCGAAAGATGCCGAGGGAAGCCGCTGCCTTCGATATGTTCCCCCGGGATTCCTGCAAGGCAGACCATATTAATTCCTTTTCAAGGGCTGCAAGTTCCTCTTTCAATCGTGGTGTAAAAGATCTTTTTTGAGAAGGGGACTGGAGTAAATATGATGGGAAGTCAGACACTAATATTTCAGGACTATTTGTGAACGATATTGTGCGCTCAATTATATTTTCGAGCTCCCTTACATTTCCGGGGTATGAACATTTAATCAGGACATTCAAGGCTTCATCAGATATGCCTCTTATCAACATATCTTTTCTCTTCGGAGCATGTTTATTAATAAAGTGTTCTACTAAAAGCGGGACATCCTCCAATCTCTCTCTCAAAGGTGGAAGATGTATATTTATAACATTCAATCTATAAAACAGGTCATCCCTGAAAGTGCCTTTTTTGCATTCACTCATCAGGTCTTTATTGCTGGCAGAGATAATTCTAACATCAACTTTTATATGATGTGCCCCTCCGATCCTCATAATTTCACCTTCCTGAAGCATTCTGAGCACCTTGGTCTGAAACAACGGAGAAACATCACCAATCTCGTCAAAGAATAATGTCCCGCCACTGGCAATTTCAACAAGCCCCTTTTTTGTATAATTTGCCCCTGTGAATGAACCCTTTTCAAAACCAAAGAGCTCTGACTCAAGAAGGGTGTCAGGTATGGCGCTGCAATTTATTGTCATGAAAGGCTTTTTATCCCTCGGACTCCATTTATGTATCGCCTTCGCAACAGGCTCCTTGCCTGTGCCGCTTTCACCTGTAATGAGCACGTTACTTTCGCTGACTGCTGCCTTTTTTATCAGACTGAAAACCTCCTGCATTAATTTACTCGTGCCTATTATTTCGTCAAAACCATATTTATGGCCGAGGAATTTTTTCCTGTGTCTGCTGATGACATCGCTTAAGATTTCACTGGCAAGGGGCTTCTCCAAAAAATCACTTGCACCGAGCTTCATGGACTCAACAGCCATTTTTATATCAGGTTTTGAGAAGGCTATTACTGGCATGAGCTGTCTTAATTCCAGAAGCCTCTGCTGCCAGCCCATGGTATTAAGATCAAGGAAGGCGATATCATATTTACTGAGATTTACGGAGTTATTCCCTGATAAATCACCTTTCTGCTTTGAATCCTGTCGGGCAAATCTGACTGATTTGAATAGTTCGTATAATTCTTTAGCCTCATCAGAAATGATCAAAACGTTCAGCATTGGATATTTTATAACAAAACTGTCATAAAAGTGTAGTAGAAGACTAGGAAAGTTTCCGAGGGACACAGAGCCTGTCTAAAAACTCAAAAATACTTTGCGATAGCTACTTCATATAGAAACAAAATGTATGTTTGTTCTATATGTTGTGTTATCAGATTGAGAAACCGTAGTTTTTAGACAGGCTCTGTGTCCCTAATATTTGGATGAATCTTGACGGCTGTCAGCAGAAGCTCTATGAACACTGCAAAGACGGATATAAACTTCCTCCACTCGCAGGCGGGAAGATGAAGTTATATGTCGTGGACATCTCTTTTGACAACCTGTCGGACAATGATGAGAAAAACTTTCTGAAACATCTGCCCACCACATTTCACCTTGAAAAGAACGAGGTGGAAAGATTAATCAGCGCAGGCAGACTCCTTTTCAAATGCCATCCGGAATTTAAGGCATTCATGGATGAGTTCAAATAATATCGCCTGCCCCGCAATAACCGCATACTTTTAACTTCCGCGCTTCTGTTCTTCTCGCAGCGTCAGCGGAGAATCGCCTCCGCGTTCTGACTTATGCTCTATTGCACTTGTTTCCTGCTTGCCTTTTTTGAGGGGGGGGGAGGGATAAGTCATAAACAGGCGATGACCCCACTTATTAATACTTCCCTCACTCCAGCCAGTTTTCAAATGCTATATCTGAACCGGCAACCTTCTTTATTGCATCCATCTTGTCACAAGTAACCAGTACAAGATTATGAGACATTGCCACAGATACAATCCATAGGTCATTTTCCTGTATCTTCAATTCTTTTGATGTGGTGGGGTCTTTCCATTCCTCTACCCGTTTATTATAATTCCGTCTATTTCTTTTGTCCTTAGGTGCATACTTATTGAAAAGCCTTGCTCGAAGGTCGGCATAGTAATCACGTGCCAGATCAGTATCAATATTCAGAATGGGGAATGCCAACAGTATTTCCCGAGCTAATTTATGTTCTTCGGGTTTATCATAGGGAGCGATACGAAGCCCATATTCAACCTCGCCGACATTTATCGGACACAAAAAGATTTTTGCTCCTTCATTCAAAGCATTCCAATGTTTCTCCAGTGCCTTGCATTCTGGGCTATTGGCGCCGGTTTTTAACTCAGCAAGCGGACCGAGGATATTTGTATCGAGAAGATAATAGCGCAATTTCATTATTCTTCCCTTCCGAGATTTTTAAGATAATTTATGAACTCTGTATCACGAATCAGGGGGATACGTTGCATGATTTTTCGAGGTGTTGATTCTCTGCATTGCTCAGAGAGGTATATATGCAATGGTATCCACGAATCAATCTCTAAGGGGATGTATCCCGTAAACTCAAAGGGAACAGAACGCTGCTGTCCCCAGAAAATATCCAAAAGTTTTCTTTCTAATCGAGGGGGGAGGTTATAGAGTTTTAACACTTCGGCATCAATTTGGAGGAGTGTTTTTTTAGCTTTATCTTTATTATTTTCTTTTATAGATTCTAAATAATGACTCACCAGTGAATGAATAATATGCCAAGCGTCAACAGATATATTCGGAACCGGTATTGATGAATAGACATATTTGGTAATATCTTTTTGGAAGCTGTGCGCATAAACAAATGCTTCCGCTACAGGTGAATTTAACAAGGCTGCTAATATCTCAACGGTAAAGGTTTCAGATTTGGGCCAGATACAGTAAAACCTTCGACTCGTTATAAGTCCATCTTTATCAATTGCCGCTGAAAAACGCCATGCACCTCTTGACACACGTGAAGCCGGAACGATTATTTTAGATTTATCCCATGGTAAATCCCATGCTTTAGAGCTTTCAAGTCGCCGATATTTTTTCTCTGTTGACATATAGACAGTATCATCAGCTTTGAATTGTTTAAAACCATCTGTAACATTGTTAATACCCGGCTTCGATCCTGAGAAAGGCGTTAGTCGAACTATCTCCATTAATTCTTCTTTTTCTAGATTCGGCTTATATTGAATTCCGATACTGATATCAGCTATTTTGCCAAGCTGAATACATCCCTCTAATCGTTCCCAAATTTCACGCAGCAAAGGGACTACAAGCCGTCCTTTCATTTTGTCTTGAAAATAGGACTGCGGCACTTTATCTTCCCATGTAACTTGATGTCTGCTACGGAACGTCTCTTTTTCATGATTTTTTACTTCCCTATATACTACGTTTCCCTTGCGTCGAGGTTGATGTTTTCGAGCGACAATAATTGCTGTTTCCATGTTGGAATGCAAGAAGATACGGTCAGGCAGGCCGGTTAGGGAAATTAACTCAAAATTATTTAGGATCGTTTCACGCTCTTTCTTGTAGTCAGACCCATCAACAAAAGAACGTGGTAGAACTAAACCAATTAAAGCCTGATCTGGCAAGGCAGGTAACGCGCGCCTCAAAAGTTCAACAGGCTTTGGTGTATCAGGGCTTCTGCCTTCAATATTCTCAAAAGGTGGATTGCCTACGAGTATCATAGTTTTAGCTGTTGCATTCTCAAGTGTCCTGCCGGCAAATACATCGTGATGTTTTAAATCCCAGCCATTTGGTTCAGGAAAATCTGCCAGCATAAGACACATACGCGCTACTTCAACTGAAAATGGCTCTATTTCAATCCCGTGTAAATGTTTTACAAAAAAATTATGGCGCTCTCTCCCGCTCCAATTTTGCGGCAGTAAATCCCGCATTCTCCGCATGGCAGCGATAAGAAAAATGCCGTGTCCGGACATAGTATCTGTAGTATGCCACTGATTTATCGGCAAGTCGCCAATTGGAATTTGTGAAAAGACATAATCAGCAATATAAGATGGCGTGCTGTGAATACCGAGCTTTTTGCGACTTTCCGGCGAGACAAATGTATTTTCGTATATATAAGTAAGAGTGTCTACTGATATATTGCACAAGGAAAAACTGTTGCCTATTTCCTGCGATATAGCTCTTAATGTTGCACCCGGAATGCTTGAAGCAATAAACGGTAATGACGAGCCGTAATAATTGCTCACAGCCTGCAATGCAGTTTGGGGAAAAGAGAAATCAATACTTGAAGAATTTAATACATCTCGGTCTTTAAGTAATTTTGCAGCTAACAGACTGAAAACGATTCTGAAAATTGTTGCTGAATCAAAAGACAGCTTATGCTTCTTAAATTCTCCCTCAGTGTGATTGAGAATTACCTTAAGTAAATAATCAATTTTTACTGCGGCTTGATTTTCCAAAGCTGGAAGCAGACCGATGTCAACAAAATCCATTTGTTGCAGCGCTGGTTTAGCAAAACCTGTCTTTGCTCTTATAATAGTTTTAGGATCCCACTCGTTGATATTCTGAGTGATGACGTTTGGTAAGTTGACAGTTTTATATTTCGCTTGGAGAACAGGCTCACGTTCAGTAATAGCCCATCGTTCACTGACGCCATTGTTCAAAATAAATACTTGTGGAGCGCCGAGAGCTTTTAATCCATTAACAAGAGCTGCAGATTGACGGTTAGGCTCTGCTATTTGAACACCAAAGCAGGCAGATCGGTAATCCAATGGCTCCTGTCCAAAAATAGCCCTCCCCACAGTACGGATGGGGACGCCAGGTGAAAACAGGTCTGCATATTGATAGTCTTTTTTGATCAGGCCACGTCTATAGCCTATCTTTACAAATGCATCGTCAATTTTGCTGAATGTAAGATTATCTCCCATATTCCCTTATGTTTTACTATGCTTATGTGTCTTTTGAATTGTTCTTCTACGTGGCGTATCCCAATAAGGACTCTTGCATTTAGGGCATACCTTTGCCACTTCTTTTTTCCTCGGACTCCACTGATGATTGCATCGCGAACACTGAAACCCTTGTAATGTAACTGTAGGCACAGGTTAATAATAATTTATTATTAGGTATATGTCAATGTTAATATATCTATAATATTATATTTATAATAATTTATTATAGGTAATATACCAATTGGTATATTAATTCCAAAGACACCATACTTAATTTTTATTAGAACCCATCCTTACCTCTTTCTCCCTCCATTAAGATAATCTCCAAGCAGCCCTCTGCTGTGCTCGTCGTCATGGCAATAGGCGCAGAGGTTCTCCCAGTTGGAGCCGTCAGGAGGATTGTTTTGGTGATTGCCGTCTTTATGATGCACTGTGAGGAGACGCCGGTCTTTGAAATCGAACTCCCTCCCGCATTTGGCGCATATCAGGCCGTGGATTTTCAGGGATCGCTCCCTGTAATCAGAGACAGGGGCATTGCCCTCTTTTAATTCCCTGACGATTTCAGCGGCGGTCTTGCCTGCCGCGGGCTTTTGCGGCAGGGGTTTTCTGAATTTCATTCGCTGTCTGCTTCCCAAAAACTCACCTCCTGTGATGCAGTATTAAAACATAAAAATCGCCTATGGATAGCGAGGACAAAAATATCACCTTTGAGAATTATCTGAAAGAGGTAATCAAACAGACCGGCGCAACGCCTAAACTCCTTGCGCGTGAACTTCAGATAGATGAAGGGGAATTAGAAAAATTTACCCAGCCCGCCTAATCCCGGTATCTGCATTCCTCCGGTAAGCTTTGACATCCCTTCATTGACCATTTCCTGCGCCCGTCTCAGCGCCTCATTGGCCGCGGCAAGTATAAGGTCCTGCAGCATCTCAACATCATCAGGATTTACAACATCCTTTTCTATTTTTATGGAGATGATCTCTCCTCCTCCATTGGCAATGACGGTAACCATTCCTCCGCCTGCTGTTGCTTCAACCGTCTTCTTCTTTGACTCTTCCTGCATCCTCTGCATCTCTGTCTGAAGCTTTTGAGCCTCACGCATAATATCACCGAGCATCTTCTTAGACATCTTTGTTTTCACCCCCTGTATTTTCCTTTAGTTTAACATCAATTATCCTTCCGTCAAAAAGTTCAATCACCTCTTTTACTGCGGGGTCTGTCAGAACTTTATCCTTCAGGTCTTTTTTACGGATTATTTTCTTTGTCAGGATATCTATTTTAAGTTTTACGGGAGACTTAAGAATATCCGAGGCGATTTGTTCTATCAAATGAGAATTCTTCCTTATAGGCTCTGCAAAAAGCTCTGCCTCATTGCTGTTAAAGGCCAGCGTCAGGACATTTTCTTTGAGTAAAGGCATCGCCTGTGAAAGCTTTGATGTAATCCTCGGGTCATCAATCTTTTCTCTAATCGCAGTCAATAAAGAACTGCCGTCAGGCGGCGTTGGAGGTGCTGCTTTAGGTTTCAGGTTCTGGGTTTCAGGTTCTAGGTCCTGGGTTCTGGCATCTGCTTTCTCTTCTCTGACACCTGATACCTGATACCTGACACCTGACACCTGACACCTGATGAGCGCATCTATATTCTCTATCGCCTCTTGCACAGGTTTAAGCGTGCTTAAAAAGCTTATCCTTATCAGCGACATTTCAAGACTGAGACGCGGCGAGAATGAAGAACGGACATCCAGTTCAGCCTTGGCCATTTCTGAAAGCATAAGGGTAAGCAGGTCAGGTGAAATCTTCGGCAGTATCCTACTGACTATTTTTATCTCATCCTCGCTAAGTTCAAGTATCTCTTCGGGTTTCTTTACAAACTTTGCGATAAGCAGATTTCTGAAAAATTCCACAAGGTCTTTTGCAAAAGACTTGAGGTCAGCCCCCTTATCAACCAGTTCGGATATAACGTTGATAATCTTTTCCCTGTCGCCGTCAATAACAGCAGATGAAACTTCTGCAAGCATACCGATATCTGCTATGCCGAGAAGGTCTTTTACTCCGTCTGCGTCTATTTCCGAAGAAAACGCTGTCACCTGATCAAGGATTGTAAGGGAATCCCTCATGCTTCCATCAGCGGCGCGCGCCACCATTCCTATAGCGGAATCAGAGATTTTTATGTCTTCCGATGATGCTATATGCCTTACCCTTTCTTTTATCTTTTGCGCTGATATGCGCCTGAAAGGAAGATGCTGGCACCTTGAAAAAATGGTCGCAGGTATTTTTCTTGGGACTGTTGTCGCCAACACAAAAATTGCATGGGGAGGCGGTTCCTCAAGGGTTTTTAAAAGGGCATTGAATGCAGAGGGTGAAAGCATGTGCGCTTCATCTATGATATAAATCTTGTACCTGCCTCCAAGAGGGGTATATTTAACGCCCTCTCTCAAATCCCTTATGTCTTCAACGCTGTTATTTGATGCGCCGTCTATTTCAAGGACAGCAATTGATGTGCCGTCCTTCACAGCCGTGCATGATGCGCATGTGCCGCATGGTGACGGTGTCGGCCCGTTTTCGCAATTAAGCGCCTTTGCAAGTATCCTTGCAGTGGATGTTTTCCCTACGCCTCTGGGCCCTGAGAATATATAGGCATGCGCAATCTTTTTCTGTGAGATGGAGTTTTTCAGGATTCGGATAATAGGCTCCTGTCCTACGAGGTCATCAAACCCCTGAGGCCTCCATTTTCTTGCAAGTACTAAATAGCTCATAGTTTCATTTTAACAAAAAGATACATGCAGACAGGGCACAGCATCTTCGCTCATTCTCGCTCCGATAAAATCGGGACTCCGAGGTTTTGCCCGCTTTTATATCAATATGCTCCTGTATGAATTGCAGGCAAAAAAACCGCTCAAATACTATACCCTGCCTGCTTTAATATCGTCAGCTTTTTGTCTTTCTGCAGCCAGGGGACAACTTGCTGCGGCACCCAGAGTAAATGTTTACCACTGCTTCCTTCCGGACCTGGTGGGGTTCACATCCCTCTGCTGCGCAGGGCCATCCCCCGGCTGCAGGAAAACAGTGATTAGTAATTTGTATTTAACAATTAAGCAATTCAGTGAACTAATCACTATTCACTATTCACTGTAGCTATGGCGGAGAGGCAGGGATTTGAACCCTGGGTGCGGGATTAGCGCACACACGATTTCCAGTCGTGCACCTTCGGCCTCTCGGTCACCTCTCCAGAGATTAAAAGTATTTGAATTTTAACTGATAAGACGGGGTTTAAGCAACTTAGGGAAAAAGTTTATATTGAGCGTTGCGCCCCGCAACACGCAAGGGATTTCCGTCAAAGGCGCCTGCTTATCCGCAGGTATTAGAAGTCAAAACTATTAACGAGTTACAGGAGAAATAAACAGAGGAACCGATGGTATTAACGGGCTGCTGCGCGCCGTCCCGTTGAATGACTCGTAAGATGCTTCTTCGGCTCAAATTTCAGGGGGTATTTTTCGGGATTTTCAAGATTGTCAATTTCTAAGTCAACGTCCAAGTCTGGCCAGTATAAATGATAGCCATGAAGCAACTGAACGTTTTGTATGGAGCGCAGTGTTTGGTTTTTAAAATAAGGATAATCCTTATAGCTCAGAAAGTATTCTTTTTCTTTTACAAAAATCCAAATTCCGAAAGGCGTTATGTTTTCAACGCTTACCGAAATGCCCTTGCCATGCTTTAATGATTTCATTTTTATGCTCCTCTACAATTTTTTGAATCTCGTTCAGCTTTCTTGGATTCAACCCATGCGATACAGCCAATGACACTACGGGTTCTATCCAAAATTTGGCTTCTCCAGCTTCGCATGTTACATGAATATGGATTCTATCCTCCTCATTTGAAAGGAAATAAAATCTATATCCCTTTTCCCTGAAAATTGAAGGACTCATCTTTCTACAATTTAAAACAATTTATTCTTTTTTGCAATCAGTCAATCCGTTGTCTGTTGTTTATGTTCCACCAATTTAGAAATGTCCGCTTTTTGTATTTTACCTGATTACCTCTCATTTTAGTTTTGATTACATACTTCTGATAAAATCAGCTTTTCCAAATGCCCTACAATCGCTTATTTTTAGACAACCCATATTCCAGCATACCCCGCAATTTGTTCTATTTATGCAGCCCACGCCCATTTCTTTTTCTTCCATCCGTTGATGTTGAATTTCCTCCACGGGTGTTCTGCTGGAAGGCAAATAGTTGCTTTCTTTTTTATTATGCGCGGCTTCTTTTGCTTTTCGGGTCTTTCGGTTATCTCCTTGAACTCTACAGACGCTCCGTTATAAGTAATCAGCATCTTGCCGTTTATCCTTTCTTGCACTGTCACCTTCTCTGCTTTTATGCTTTCTGTAATCTGATAAAGTTTCCCTTTGTATGAGATGGTGAAATCATTCCTTAGTACTCTTTCTTCCTTAATGCATAAGATGCTGTCAAGATTTAATCCCTTGGGAATCTTGCGGTGAAGATTAGCTTCCTCTTTGGGTTTCACTGCAAATTTCCTGTTGTGCCCCGGAAGGTATTCAGCTAAAAACTTATTTGCCTCCTCTACGGTCTTTATCCCCCTTAACCTCATCTCTTTTACAAGCCTGTCCTGAAAGGTCCTGAATAAGCGCTCGACTCTGCCTTTTGCCTGTGGTGAATGGGCATGGCTTACCTCAACCCCAAGTTCTTTCATCGCTCTTTCAAATTGGCTTAAGGGTTCTTCGTCATATCCGGTGAATGCTGCCTTTTTAGGGGATTTGTATGTCGTGTGTTTATCAAGGTATGCCTTTTGTGGTATGCCGTACTTCCTCGCATATCTTTTAAAACTGTCAAAGGCAGGCATTGTGCCTTCATAATCATAAAATCTTGCAAATGCTTTCCCTGTTGCATCGTCTATATACCCCATAAGCACACATTCAGGCCCTCTGCCTTCAAACCAGTCATGATGAGAGCCGTCTATCTGAATCATTTCTCCAAAATGGTGTTTCCGCGGCCTCCACTGCCGGTGCTTTCTGCCTTTCCTCGTTTTCTTCCAGTCCCCGGATTCTATAAGCCACTTTCTTAATGTCTCGTCATTTACAGTTACGCCGTCTCGCTCTAAAAGTTTCTCCGATGCCAGAAGCGGCCCAAAGCCCTCATATTTCTGACGATAAAGTTCTATAACCTTGGCTTTTATCTTCTTGGGTAGTCTGCTGTTTGAGGGCTTTCCTCTGGATTTGTGTATTATCCCTGCATCGCCTTCTTCTTCTACTTTCTTGATCAGCCTTCTTATCTGACGATCACTTAATGATAGCAGCTCTGCTGCCTCTTTCTGCTTTAATAATCCTTCTATTGCATTGTGGATTATGTGCAGACGCCTTAACTCCCTCTGACTCATTTGTACTATGTCCTTTCCTGCCATCTCGCCTCCTTATTAAAAAAGAGGCAGTATAGCACTTGTTGGAATAGGACATTTCTATTGTGGCAAAAGCGGACATTTCTATTGTGGTATTACACGTTGTCTGTTGTTTAATGACTTAAATCAGCTGTGCTGCTAAGATATACGGGATGTGGAGCTAATATAAATAAGAGGAATGTTTTATCAGATGCAGTATTAGCAATCTAACCTCAAAATTATTCCTCCTTACACATAACATTATATTTTATGACGCATGCGTCTTTTTACAAAATTCTATGGGAAATCGCAGGTTGAGTCAAGCGAAATCTACAGCCTTCGTTACGAATTAATTATCTTGAACTTATAAAACGAACACACTGACATGTCAAGCAAGTTTCTTCTTCAGCATCTCATCCACAATCTGCGGATTTGCCTTGCCTTTTGTGAGCTTCATAATCTGCCCCACAAAGAAGCCCAAGAGTTTTTCGTCACCTGCCTTAAACCTCTCAACCTCTTTTGGATTCTTTGAAATCACCTCATCAACAGCCTTTTCTATCGCTGATTCATCGCTTATCTGAACAAGGCCTTTTTCTTTTACTATTGTTTCAGCATCTTTGCACGTTTTATACATCTCCTCAAACACGGTCTTTGCAATCTTTCCGCTTATTGTGCCATTGTCCATGAGCTTGAGCATCTCAGTAAGCTGTTTTGGTTTTAACTGGCATTCCTCTATGGATTTATTCTCTTCATTCAGGAGTTTTGTCAGCTCGCCCATAATCCAGTTTGCCACTGCCTTTGGCTGTCCGCCTGCCTTCACTGCAGCTTCAAACCACTCAGCAAGACTTTTCTCGGATGTCAACAAATCCGCATCGTATTCAGGCAATCCGTATTCAGATGCAAATCTTTTGCTTTTGGCATCAGGAAGCTCAGGTAAAGATGCTTTAATCTCATTAATCCATTTCTGCTCAACTGTTATAGGCACAAGGTCTGGTTCAGGGAAATAACGATAGTCATGCGCCTCTTCCTTGCCGCGCATGGATTCTGTAATTCCTTTGTTTGAATCCCAGAGCCTTGTCTCCTGAATGACCTTCCTGCCTTCTTCAATAACTTTAATCTGGCGTTTTATTTCGTATTCAAGCGCCTTTTCAACAAATTTAAATGAATTGATGTTCTTGACCTCTGCCCTTGTTCCGTATTCTTTTTGTCCAACAGGCCTGATGGATACATTTGCATCGCATCTTAAGGAGCCCTGCTCCATGTTCCCATCGCATACTCCGAGATACCTCAGGATTGCCCTGAGTTTTTTCATGTATTCCGCTGCCTCTTTCGGCGTCCTTATATCAGGTTCCGAAACAATCTCCATGAGTGGAATGCCTGCCCTGTTAAGGTCAACAAAACTGTAGTTCCCTGCACCCTCGTGTATGTTTTTCCCTGCATCCTCTTCCATGTGAATCCTTGTTATTCCGATTCTTCTAATCTCAGCGTCAACAATAATCTCAACATAACCATGCTCGCATATCGGAAGTTCAAACTGGCTTATCTGATAGCCTTTTGGAAGATCGGGATAGAAATAATTCTTCCTTGCAAATCGGCTATATGTTGAAATCCTGCAGTTAGTTGCCAAACCTGTCTTTATTGCGAACTCAAGGGCTTTTTTATTTAATACCGGAAGAACTCCCGGCATGCCTATGCACACAGGGCATGTCTGAGTGTTTGGCTCAGAGCCGAATCTTGTGGAGCAGCCGCAGAATATCTTGCTGTCCGTCAGCATCTGCGCATGAACTTCAAGCCCTATCACTGCCTCATATCTCATAAATTAGGTTTCCTCTTATGCCAGTCTGTTGATTGTTCATAAGCGTATGCTGCTTTCAGAATGCTCTCCTCGTCAAAGCGCTTCCCGATAATCTGCAATCCAATTGGAAGATTGTTTGATGTGAATCCGCACGGTATTGAGATTGCAGGTATGCCTGCAAGGTTTACAGAAATTGTGAATATGTCAGAGAGATACATCTGCAGCGGGTCTTCTGTCTTTTCTCCTGATTTAAACGCCGCTGTCGGAGATGTGGGTGTGACAATCATATCAACACTATTAAACGCTTTTTCAAAATCTGTTTTTATCAATGTCCTTGCCTGCTGCGCCTTTTTGTAATAAGCATCGTAATAACCAGAGGAAAGCGCGTAAGTTCCAAGCATTATCCTCCTTTTTACCTCAGCCCCGAATCCCTGAGCCCTTGTGTTCATATATATTTCCATCAGGTCTTTGCCCTCTGCCCTGAAGCCGTATTTAACGCCGTCATATCTCGCAAGATTGGATGAAGCCTCTGATGTTGCAAGCACATAGTAAGTTGCAACTGCATATTCTGTGTGCGGAAGCGATATATCGACAGGTATTGCGCCGAGGGATTCGAGCTTCTTTATAGCAGTTTTAACGGATTCCTCTATTTCACTGTCCATTCCCTTAATAAAATATTCCTTTGGAATGCCTATCTTTAACCCTTTAATTTCGTTTCCCAGTACTTTTGTAAAATCAGGGACAGCAACAGGCGCTGACGTGGAATCAAAAGGGTCATTCCCTGAGATAATATTCAGCAGTATTGCGGAGTCTTTTACATCCTTTGTTATGGGGCCTATCTGGTCTAATGATGATGCAAATGCAACAAGTCCGTATCTTGAAACCCTTCCGTAAGTAGGCTTTAACCCTACCACGCCGCACAATGATGCAGGCTGCCTTATTGAGCCGCCTGTGTCAGAGCCGAGGGCTGCGATGCATTCATCGGCTGCAACCGCTGCTGCAGAGCCTCCGCTTGAACCGCCCGGAATCCTTTCAATATCCCATGGATTTCTTGTAGTGAAAAATCCTGAATTCTCGGTTGATGAGCCCATTGCAAATTCATCGAGGTTTGTCTTTCCAATGAGTACGTACCCGTTTTCGTTCAGCCTTGATGTTACAGTACTCTCATAAGGCGGGATAAAGTTTTCGAGGATTTTTGATGAACATGTAGTGCGTATGCCTTTTGTGCACATGTTGTCCTTAATTGCAACCGGAATGCCCTGAATGGTCAAAGACCTGCCTTCATTTATCTGCTTTTGAGAGGCATCAGCCATCTCATAAGCCTTATCTTTTGACAAAGTGACAAATGCCTTTACTTTACTATCAATAGATTCGATTCTCTGATATAAGGAATTCAGAAGTTCCTTTACAGTGATTTTTCTTTTATCAAGCAGTTCCTTTGCTTCAGAAATGCTAAGCCTATAAAGTTCCAATTTTCCCCTCTTGGTAATCAGTTTTACAAGTTTAGCATAGAGAACTGAAAGACATCCAGAACATAACCCCTTGCTTTTTTAATTCGTTTGCTGTAACACTATAAATAGTTCGGGCGCTAAAAAGGCTTAATAGGGAATCCTGTTAAATTCAGGAGCGGTCCCGCCGCTGTAATCCCGATTCCGGCCAGATGGTCGGAATTAAAGCCTTTGCCGGTAATACGCCACTGTCCCGATATATCGGGATGGGAAGGCTGGCAAAGGTCGGGAGAGCCAGAAGACCTGCCTGTGAACGAATAGTGTTAGTGTTTAGTGTCAGTGTCAGATTTTTTTAATAACCTGACACTAACAACTGACACTGGCACTGAATGCCTTTCCGTGGAGGAAGGTGGGGATGAAGTAAATCAGGGTGCAATCCTCTCGTCAGCAGCAATGCGGCGAGAGGATTTTTTATTTTATGGGGGGTAAATTGATAACATTCATCATCGGCGGAGCAAGAAGCGGAAAAAGTTCGTTTGCCCTGAATCTCGCTAACAATTACACCTCAGCTAAAGAGGGGGTTCGTGGGGGAGACGAAATCTCCCCCACGCCCAAGAAGGCGTATATTGCAACAGCACAGGCGCTGGATGATGAAATGAAAGAGAGGATTGAAAAACATAAAAAAGAGCGTCCTTCTGACTGGATAACTTTTGAAGAACCAGTGAATATTGCCGCCTTAATAAAAGATATTCAGGACAAATACGATATAATCCTTTTTGATTGCCTGACATTGTGGTTATCTAACCTGATGTTAAACAATTTGGATATGGAAAAAGAAATAGATTTATTTTGCAGTTCACTGTTCACTGTTCACTGTTCACTGTTCATTGTCTCTAACGAGGTCGGGATGGGGATTGTCCCTGACAATGAACTGTCAAGGAGATTCAGGGATTTATCAGGTTATTTAAACCAGAAGGTTGCTGAGATCGCTGATGAGGTGTATCTTGTGACCGCAGGAATACCGATAAAAATAAAATAACCGTTTTTTGTCATTCCCGCGCAGGCGGGAATCCAAAGTTTTTAAATAAGGCGCTGGATTCCGTATCAAGTGCGGAATGACAAATTTTAAAACCTTACACGGAGGCACGAATGGATTTACTAAATACCGCCATAAGCAGCATCAAACCAATAAACAAAGAGTGGCATGACATTGCGCAGAGACATCTTGACAACCTCACAAAGCCTCTCGGAAGTCTCGGAAGGCTTGAGGAGTTTGCAAGAAAATTTGTAGCCATGACAGAAAATAAAAAACCGATACTGGATAAAAAAGTTATCTTTACCTTTGCCGGCGACCATGGCGTAACAGAGGAAGGGGTTTCGGCATATCCAAAAGAAGTAACACAGCAGATGGTATTTAATTTTCTGAGGGGAGGCGCAGGGATAAATGTGCTTGCGCGGCACGCAGGCGCTGATGTTATCGTTGTGGATATCGGTGTTGACCATGATTTCGGGGAGATTGAGGGACTTATAAATTTAAAGGTTATACCCGGCACAAAAAACTTTGCAAAAGAGCCTGCGATGACAAGGGATAACGCTGTCAGATGCATTGAGACAGGAATTGAGCTTGCTAATGGATATGCAAAGAAAAGTTATAAGATATTTGGCACAGGCGATATGGGAATCGGCAACACAACACCGTCAAGCGCCATTGCATCTGTTCTTACAGGCAGGCCTGTCTCAGAAGTAACCGGAAAAGGCACCGGGATAACTGATGAATCACTGCAAAATAAAATTAAGGTTATTGAAAAAGGCATTAACCTAAACAAACCAAACCCTAATGATGCGATAGATGTGCTTTCAAAGGTCGGCGGGGCAGAGATTGGCGGCATTGCAGGGTTGATACTCGGCGCAGCATCAAACAGGATTCCGGTTGTGATTGACGGATTCATATCAACTGCAGGCGCATTAATCGCCTATTGCATTGAACCCAAAGTTAAGGATTACATATTCGCAGCGCATAATTCCGTTGAAATAGGGCATAAGGCAATGCTTGATAAAATGGGGCTAATGCCGATACTTGATTTGAATTTAAGGCTCGGTGAAGGAACAGGAGCAGCGCTTGCAATGCTCATGATAGAGGCCGGACTGAAGATATATAAAGAAATGGCGACAT
>JAHILQ010000295.1 GCA_018896985.1 Nitrospinota bacterium | reverse complement strand
TGTGAGGCTTATAGGAATCGGCGAAGGGATTGACGACCTCAGGGATTTTGTTCCGGAGGAATTTGTAGAGGCGCTTTTTTCATAAACTCAATCCATATCGGCATAGTTACCGAAAAATAGACATAGAAGTATAAACGTTTGGATTATCTGTCATTGCGAGAACCCGAAGGGTTCGTGGCAATCTCATCGCAAAAGGCGAGATTGCTTCGTTTCACTCGCAATGACAACTTTCTATGTCTATCTTTCGGCAGTTAATTATAATTGAAAAGCGAGCCGTTTTTTTGTTAACATCTAAAATGCTGGAAGAACCCAAAAGGGCAGGACTGCTTCTCAGGAGCGTGGCAAAGACGATTGACCTAATAATTGTAGCTGCTGCGGCAGAGATGATACCGAGAGCGGGATTTTTTGCAGGACTTGCCTATCTGTTAATCAGCGACGGGCTTTTTAACGGTAAGAGTCTCGGGAAACAGCTTACAGGATTAAAGGTTGTTTCCATTGCAGACGGTAAGGCGTGTTCAGTCAAAGAGTCAATATTGAGAAATCTCATGCTGTGTATCGGCGTAGCGCTATGGAGAATCCCATTAATCGGATGGGTTATTACGCTGCTTATAATTGCGTTTGAGTTCGTAATGCTTCTCGGGAGCAAAGAAGGGATGAGGCTTGGCGATGAGATTGCCAAGACAACTGTCATAGAAGAAACTAAAAGTTACAATACAGAAGGAGAAAAGAAATGTTCTTAAACAATATTCTTGGTTTATTCTCAAATGATCTTGCTATAGACCTTGGCACTGCAAACACTCTCGTATTTGTAAAAGGCAAAGGGATTGTATGCGATGAACCCTCTGTCGTTGTTATAAGGAAGGATACTAAGAAACTTATTGCAGTCGGCGCCGAAGCAAAAAAAATGCTCGGCAGGACCCCTGCGAATATCATGGCTATAAGACCATTGAAGGATGGCGTTATAGCAGACTTTGATGCCACCAACGAGATGCTCAAGTATTTCATTACAAAGGTGCATAACAGACGCAGTTTTGTATCGCCGAGGATAATCATAGGAACTCCATCAGGCATAACACAGGTTGAACAGCGCGCTGTAAAAGATGCGGCGCAGGCATCAGGCGCGCGGGAAGTCTACCTGATCGAACAACCAATGGCTGCTGCAATCGGTGTGGGGCTGCCTGTGGGTGAACCGGCAGGGAATATGATTGTTGATATTGGCGGAGGCACCACTGATATAGCGGTCATATCGCTTGACGGTATTGTATACAGCAAGGCTGTAAGGGTAGGCGGAGATAAGATGGACGAAGAACTCATCGCTTATATAAAACGCCGTTACAACCTCATGATAGGAGACAGGACAGCAGAACAGATAAAGATAGAGATAGGGTCCGCATACCCTTCAGACGGAGACGGTCACCGTGAGATGGAGATAAAAGGAAGGGATCTTATATCAGGTATTCCGAAAACCATAACCATAAATGAGGATGAAATACGGGAGGCCATTAGCGAACCTGTGAATATAATCCTTGACACAATAAAAGTCACCCTTGAGAACACACCGCCTGAACTTGCGGCAGACCTCGTTGACCGCGGAATTGTGCTTGCAGGCGGCGGAGCTCTTTTAAGAGGGCTTGACACTTATATAAGAGAAGCGACTGGACTTCCTGTAATAGTGGCAGACGACCCTCTGACCGCAGTTGTGAGAGGAGTCGGGGAGATGCTTGACGACTTTAAACTCCTAAGGAAGATAGCTATTAATTAATGCCAAAGAAAAGGCTTTTGCTTTTTTTTTCTCTTATCATTGTGTCATTCATTCTGATGACATACCAGATTAACAGGAAATTTTCCAATCCCCTGCGCCTTATAAGCTACCCTGTCAACATTGCGAATGATGTCATTAATTCTGCCTGCTCAACAATAAAAGGCGCCTTCAAAAAGATACAACTGCGCGATGAAGAAAACAGGAGATTGAGGGTGGAACTTGACAGCTTGCTTATGGAGCAGCAGAAATACAAGGAGGCAATTCTTGAGAATGCAAGACTCAGAGAAGTGCTTGCCCTGAAAGAAAAAGAAAAGAAATACGTAACTGCTGCACGGGTTATCTCCAGAGGCAATGACCAGTGGACAAACACTCTTGTAATAAACAAAGGCCTGCATGACGGCGTAGAAAAGGATATGACAGTGATAACCGGCAAAGGGCTTGTAGGCAAGGTTTTTTCCGCATTGAACTCTTACTCATATGTCCTTCTGCTCAATGATGTGAATTTCTCGGCGGCAATAAGGCTTCAGGAAAGCAGAACTGAAGGAATAATCTCCGGAACAGGTTCAAAAACCTGTATGCTGAAATATGTCTCTTACGAATATGAAGTAAAAGAAAACGAAATGGCGCTTACATCAGGACTTGACTCTCTTTTCCCTCCCGGAATACCTGTCGGCGCTGTAACCGGAATCGCAAAAAAAGGCATGGGTCTTTTCCAGAACATAGAGGTTACTCCGTTTCAGGACAGCACAAAACTTGAAGAGGTCGTGATAGTAGGGCGATGAGAAAAATTATCTTGCTCCTCATCATATTCTCAGCGTTTCTTCTTGAGAGCAGAATATCAATTTTTGGCGCACAGCCCGATTTGGCGGCAGCTATTGCCTATTATTTTGGGCTAAAAAACGGAGAAACCAAGGGCATGCTGTTCGGTTCATTTGTAGGACTTATAGGCGACAGTCTTTCCGGAGGTATTCTCGGTCCAAATATCTTAGGGAAGGGCATGGTAGGCTTTCTTTCCGCTTTTATGTCAGGCAGCTTTTTCAGATGGACGCCGGTTCTTGGAGTAATAGGCATTTCTCTATTGACCGCTCTCAACGGAATAATTGTATTCCTTTCTAAAACCATATTTGAGCATATGCCCACTTCTATCCCGAGCGCAATATCCATAATATTTACCGCTGCAATAATAAATTCTTTATTCGGCATATTCATGAGGCCTCAAAATGAGCAATAACAGCAGAAACAGGATATTGC
>JAHILQ010000191.1 GCA_018896985.1 Nitrospinota bacterium | reverse complement strand
ATTCCTCTTGCGATAATTGTCGGGGTAATCTTAGGAATCGCTATTTTGGGAAGAATTGTCAGGCTCATTTTCTCATAAGATGCAATTGGATTACCACTCTGTTCTGTAATTCGGCGCTTCTCTTGTGATGATGACATCGTGGACGTGGCTTTCCCTTAGACCTGCACTTGTAATCCTGAGGAACTTTGCCTTTTGCCTTAATTCATTGAGATTTTTGCATCCGCAATAGCCCATTCCTGAACGGAGTCCGCCCATTAACTGATGCACGCTATGTGAGAGAGGCCCTTTATTGGGAACTCTTCCTTCAACTCCTTCAGGAACGAGTTTTTTACTTTCAACGCCTGCCTGCTGGTATCTGTCCTTTGAGCCCTGCTCCATTGCGCCCAGAGAACCCATTCCCCTGTAAACTTTATAGCTTCTTCCCTGATAGAGGATTGTTTCGCCCGGTGATTCATCTGTTCCTGCAAAAAGCCCTCCTATCATAATAGAGTGCGCTCCCGCAGCAAGAGCCTTTGTTATATCTCCGGAATATTTTACGCCTCCGTCTGCAATGATGGGGACTCCGTATTTTTTTGCTACCGAATAGCAGTTAATTATCGCTGTAATCTGCGGAACTCCTGCGCCTGCAACAATTCTCGTTGTGCAGATAGAGCCGGGACCTATTCCAACCTTGACTGCATCAGCGCCTGCTTTTATTAAATCCAGCGTCCCTTCCTGAGTTCCAACATTTCCGACAATGACTTCTATGTTGAATTTTTTCTTAACCTTCTTCAAGACCTCTATGACCAACTTTGTATGGCCGTGAGCTGTATCTATTGCAATCACATCAGCGCCTGCTTTTACAAGGAGACTTGCTCTGAAAATGGCATCCTCTCCTACGCCGATTGCTCCGCCAACCCTTAATCTTCCTAACTTATCCTTGCATGAATGAGGATACTTTCTTCTCTTCTCGATGTCTTTGATTGTTATAAGGCCTTTCAGGTTGAAATCCCTGTCAACAATCGGCAGTTTCTCTATTTTGTATTTGTGAAGAATCGCCTTTGCTTTCTCAAGGTCTGTTCCTATAGATGCTGTTATCAGATTTTTCTTTGTCATAACGTCTGAGACCTTTTTGCTCAACCCGGTCTCAAATTTTAAGTCCCTGTTTGTGAGTATCCCAACGAGTTTTCCTTTTACTGTAACAGGCACGCCTGATATCTTGTATTTTTCCATCAGAGCCATTGCCTCTGAGATTGGCTCATCAGGCGAGATTGTCACAGGGTCTATTATCATGCCGCTCTCTGATTTCTTTACCCTGTCCACTTCTGACGCCTGCCTCTGCGCAGACATTGCCCTGTGGATTATTCCGATTCCGCCTTCGCGCGCTATTGATATTGCAAGATCTGATTCTGTGACTGTATCCATGGCAGCGCTGAGCAGGGGGATATTTATTTTTATCTTCTTTGTAAGGCTGGTAGATATGTCAGCGTCCATTGGAAGGATATCTGATTTCGCAGGAATAAGAAGCACATCATCAAATGTTAAACCTATAGGTATTTTCTGTTCTATCATTTCTCGCCTCTGAAAATTTTCATACATTCTACCATTTCTGAGTGAAACAAGGCAATCAGGATATATTCCGATGCTAAAAATAATGCGGGAGCAGGAAGAAAATATAAAATGAAACATTCATGCCGACAAGTCAGCACAGAGGAGGATGAAAATAGTCTTTGTCATTTAGTGCGACAGCGCAATAGACTATAAAAGTGTCATTCCCCGATTTAATCGGGGAATCCAGCCTCTTTGTTCTGGATTCTCTGGTCAAGCCAGAGAATGACAAATCAATAGGTTAGAGATATTTTCAAATAAAATTCTTAGCTCATATGTTTGCTGACCAGCTTGGTCATCTCAAACATTGAAACTTTGCCCTTGCCTCCGAATACTGCTTTCAGATTTGCATCGGCATTTATCATCCTTCTGTTGACTTTGTCCTGGAGCCCGTTCTTCTTGATGTACTGCCAGAGTTTCTTGGTAACCTCTGTCCTTGGAATAGGTCTGTCTCCTACAACTAATGCAAGGGCGCTGCTGATCTTCATGGGTTTCATGAACGCAGCATTAGGTTTCCTCTTTGTCTTAGCCTTCTTTACAACCTTTTTCTTTGCGACCTTCTTTACAGCTTTCTTTGCTACTGTCTTCTTTGCTGCCTTTTTCTTAATCATACCTTACCTCCTTCTATAATTCTTCCCGATAATATCGGGATTAATACACCAATTCTTAGCTATCAAAATCCTACCAGACATAATACATATTGTCAACAAGTTTTTCTCAATAAAATTCTACCTGAACTTTCCGTCAACCATCTCAAGAACCCTGTGGCACTGTCTTGACAGAGATTCGTTATGTGTGACTATTACGAAAGTGATTCTTTTCTTTTCATTGAGATGCAGCAGGAGCTTGAAAAGCTCTTCGCCTGTATGGGTGTCAAGATTTCCTGTAGGTTCGTCTGCGAATACTACCTTCGGTTCATTTATCAATGCCCGTGCAACGGCAACGCGCTGCTGTTCGCCCCCGGAGAGTTCTCCGGGACGATGGTTCTTCCGTTCAGATAATCCCAGTTCGCCTAAAAGCATTTCCGCCCTCTCTTTAATTTCTTCATAACCAGACATGTTTATCAGCCCCGGCATTAATACATTCTCAATTGCTGTAAATTCAGGCAGAAGATGATGAAACTGAAAGACAAAACCTATCGATTTATTCCTGAAACCGGCAAGTGAATAATCATCCAGAGAAAATACGTCCTTGTTTTCATATAAGACATTGCCTGATGTTGGTTCATCCAGCGTGCCCATGATGTGCAGAAGGGTGCTTTTCCCCGCGCCTGATACGCCGACTATTGCGAGCATCTCTCCCCTACTTATAGAAAGGTCTATGCCGCTCAGAACCTTTACTTCTCCTGCAGGCAGGAAAAAAGACTTTTTTAATCCCTTTACTTCAATCATTTCTTGGTTTTATTT
>JAHILQ010000304.1 GCA_018896985.1 Nitrospinota bacterium | reverse complement strand
TTGGCATGTTTCCTCTGCAACAAAAGCATGGTAACTATTGGTAGCAAGCTTCCATGAAAGTTCCGACCTGGACAAAATAAAATCAAACGGAAAAAGACATAGTGCAAGATAAAATAAGGCATATATTACAAGAGCTGCTTGGAGCCCTTCCCGACCTCCCGCTGAAATTGCGCTCCAGAGCCGAGTCAAACGCCCGCCAATGGTGTACCAAAAAACAATTCCTATAATTGTACCCAAAATTTCTGCTATAACGTCATTGAGAGATACTGTTCTGGGAGGAAAGAAGACCTGAATAAACTCAATTAAACCAGCTATAAGAATGCACAATATGAACACGAAAAGTGTAGCTGCACATTTTATAGCCAACGAGTGTGTCTTTTTACACAATGCACCGATTAGAAAGAAACTCAATGGGATATACAGGAGAATATTTGCAATAAAATCTGCTCGTGACTGGATGCCGAGATGAAGATATGGTATACGATAAAAGCGATCTATTGCTTCCGCTATTGGAAGAGGACGGAATTGAAAGGGGATAAAGCTGCCATAGATTACAAATGCCAGATAACAGAGGCTTAGAATGACATATGTCCGTTTAAGATTTAAACTATCTGGCATCGTTTATATCTCCAGGTCTGAAGCTGTCACAGTCAGGCTTGTATCGGTCAACCTGAGGTGCAACAAGAACGGAAAGGACTTATTCGTTGGCATTTCTCCATGCCACCTGGTCAATGGGAGGGATGGAACCTATCAACTTCCTTTCTTCCCACGGTGTTCTGACATCGGCTGCCAA
Organism: Nitrospinota bacterium; assembly: GCA_018896985.1. Classification (GTDB taxonomy): domain Bacteria; phylum Nitrospirota; class Thermodesulfovibrionia; order Thermodesulfovibrionales; family UBA1546; genus UBA1546. The sequence continues at coordinate 1,948 of JAHILQ010000304.1, read as the reverse complement.
AGTTAACTCCGTACCATCTTCAGCCTGTAACAGCGCCTCAAGCGTGAGGGGAAAACGGCGCCAGCGGAGAATAAGGGTTGCCCTTTCTCCTTCTTGCAGAGGTGATTTCAGATGCCATTTTTGGAGAGGCCCCCCTATTTGCATGGAATTGCCGATCTTAAGATTAAGGTTTTCGGAAACAATGGACGGCATGAGGCCATCCTCAATTGAAGACTTTTTACAAAATCATCATAATTGATTGATGTAGTCAGGGAAAGCCAACACCTTCTTCGCATCGATTGCCGAAAAGAGAAAAGGCTTCACATCCCTTGCAAGGGCTTTGAAATCGAGTTCTTTACAAAGTGAAAGTAAATGCTTCTTCAATTCTGCCATATCTTGCATACCTATTTTTAGCCGTAAGAAATCAAAGTTGGGCTTTGTCTTGCCGAATAAGAACAAAGTATCGTAAAAATCGCGTCCCATTTTGCGTTTCCGATTAAATATCGCAAATATCTTCTGGGACAACAGAATATCAGGCGGCGTTACCCTTGTCCTACAAAAGACGTCAAATTTATTTACAATCAGGTTCTCCGGCAAATAATCAAAATGTTGTGGTTCAGTATCGATTTGGATCAGAATCTTCTCTTCCTTGTGCCCGGACAGCCCGCTCTCAAACAATAGGCCCGGAATCCGAATATAGCAATGATAGGCGTTCCTAATCACATTTTTTATCTCTATATTATAGCCTTCCATCTTGAGTTTCTTACGAATTTCGGCAGCAAGATTTTCAAACTCCCTTTCCTTCAGCCCAAAATTATCAAAATCCAGATCTTCGGAAAACCGATTATTCCCGTGCAATATCCTGATAGCGGTTCCTCCCAGAAATGAAAGTTTTCCTGCCTGATTTGAGCCAAAAATAATTTCCAGGATTTTGTACTGAATATACTCACGCATCAGACTGCGCTTGAACGCCCGAAGGTTTTCAGGGTAATAAGACTCTATCTCTTTAATGCTGAGCATTCTTTATGTATCTCATAAAATTTTTGACCCTTTTTGCGAGACTCTTCTGTTGGAATTCATTCAAATAAGCCACAAGACGTGTCTCATCTACCTGGGCGAAATATTGGTCCTTTCCGATGCGTATTCCGGCAAAGTCATCTTTTGACTGTATCGAAGTATTGAGATAGAAATAATCAAGGAGAGCCTTCTCCGGCTCAGCAATCTTGAATTTTTTGCCGCTGTAATCAACCAATTTGTACCCAAAGAGCAGTCGGGGCTGTACTGTATGATAGATAAAGTCACCCAATTCAGTCTCGAAAACCATTGTCTTGCGACTTGTGGCAGAAGTTAGACCATAGACACTTTCCGGAATCATGTGATAATATGAAAGCGCCATTTCGAGAGAGATATAAGAAGGGCTGTAAATCCTGTTGGCAATTTCGAAAAGAACGTTCTCATCCAGTTTCAGATCTGCAAGTATATAATATCCCCGAATAATCTTTTTGATATATCCCTTACCTTGCCATTCAACCAGCCGTCTGAGATTGAAACGGCTGTCCATTTTTCTAATCTCATTAACAGAGATTACGGTATAAGACCTAAAAGCCTCACGGAACTCGTTATAGCGCATTATATTTCCTTAAAATGCTATTTTTAGCAATTTTTAGAAACATATTACATGCATTTTTAACACAAGTCAATTGCGAACTTGAGACCCTAATGGCTCGGTTTGATGGGAAAATAGTTGAATAGTTAATTGGTTGAATTGACTAATCCACCATTTTCCTACTTGACCAATTAACCAATCCACTACTTAACCAATCAACTACTTAACCATTCAACCAATCCCCTATTTAACCAAAGTTTTTGTGCCACAAATTCAGCATCATCACGGCCCATGGGTATGTCTTTTTACACAATGCACCGGTTAGAAAGAAACTCAATGGGATATACAGGAGAATATTCGCGA
>JAHILQ010000190.1 GCA_018896985.1 Nitrospinota bacterium | reverse complement strand
TGCGGGAAGTCGGGAAGCCTGTGCTTTGATAAAATAAACGGCAAGGTGTCACACCGCCCCTTTCCTCATCGCACTCAGAAAGACCTTCGGACGCAGGAGAGAGCAACTGATTTAATTACTTATATCATGGCAATGCCGCTTGCCCTTAAAGTATAATTAAGTAAATGAACAGGGATGTATTGCGAAGCGCAATTGAGAATGGTTATATTGAGTGGCAGAGACACTCTCTTGAACGAATGTTTGAAAGAGGCATTTCAAGAGAAGACGTTAAGGAGATTCTAAGAAAGGGAGAAATCATTGAGGACTATCCTGATGATAAGCCGTATCCGAGCGTATTGTTTTTAGGATGGATAAACGAAGAACCTCTCCATGTTGTTGCAGCGATTGACTTATTGACAGGATGGGGTTTTGTTATTACAGCATATAAGCCTGATTTAGAGCATTTTGAATCAGATTATAAGACAAGGAGGCAAAAATGACATTCAGGAACTTCCCCGATAAATGCCCGCTTTGCGGAGGCGCAAAAAAGGAAGGGAAAACTACGTTTACTGTTGACTTAGGCTTTGGAGTGGTGGTAGTAAGAGACGTGCCAGCAACAGTATGCTCGCAGTGCGGCGCAGACTGGATCGAAGATGCCATTTCTGTAAGGTTAGAAGGAATTGTGAACGAGGCGCGTAAGAGACATCATCTGGTTGAAGTTACAACGATGACCGCATAGCATGTTTTTGAACCGATTAAGGCATAAATCATTGTTTAGGTGATATTATGAGATATTTAAAAAACATTCATCACATTCATTTCACGAACTTAAACACGCAGCGGCATAAATTTAATCCGCTTGTTTAGCCGGCAGGTGAGTTAATATGGCAAGGTTCTCTAAAAATATGACAGAAAGTCCTTCAATATACAAAAAGTTTTTAAATGCGCTTTTAAAGATGTTTATCCAGAAAATAAGGCAGAAAGACATACTTTCACTTTTTGGAAAGATTGAGATGAAAGAGTCTTATGACTACAAACGTGAGAGAAGAGACAGGCATAGCAAAACATTCTAAATTGAAACTCCTAAAAACATCTTAATACATTAATCACTTACAGTGAATTCGTAACCTTTTTTATCTCCTCCAGTTTCTTCATCGCCTTTCCTGAATCAATCGCCTCTACTGCTATTCCCACTCCGCTTCTGAAATCTTTTGCCTTTCCTGCAACAACAAGCGCGGCAGAGGAATTCATGAGGATAACATCGCGCTTGGGACCCTTTTCTCCGTTGAGGATGGAAATTGTTATGCGGGCATTAGCATCCTTGTCAGCTCCGACAAGGTCTTCGAGCTTGCCCCTTTTGATGCCGAAATCCTCTGGCGAGACATAGAAGTTTTCAACCGTATTGTTTACATATCTTGAGACACGCGTTCCATCAGTGAGGGTTATTTCATCAAGCCCGTCTTCTCCATGCACAACCATAGCATCATGGGCGCCAAGATTGCCTAAAACCCTTGCCAGCGGCTCTGTAAGTTTGCCCGCAAACACGCCAAGTATCTGCCTCTTTGCACCTGCAGGATTTGTTATCGGGCCAAGTATATTAAATATTGTCCTTAGTCCCATCTCCCTCCTCGGGCCTATCGCATATTTCATTGCAGGATGAAACAACGGCGCAAACAGGAAACCGAATCCTGTTTCAAAGAGGCACCTTTCAACCTTTTCCGGCGGAAGGTCTATCTTGATGCCGAGCGCTTCAAGGACATCCGCGCTTCCGGACTGGCTTGAGACAGAACGGTTTCCGTGCTTTGCAACAGGCACACCGCACGCAGAGACAACTATTGCAGTGGTTGTTGAGATATTAAATGTATGCGCCATATCCCCGCCTGTGCCGCATGTGTCAAGCACGCCTTCAGGGGCTTTAATGGTCGTTGCCTTTTCGCGCATTATGCGCGCTGCGCCTGTTATCTCATCAACTGTCTCGCCCTTAATGCGCAGGGCAGTAAGGAAGGCGCCTATCTGGGCATCTGTTGCCTTCCCCTCCATAATCTCTCTCATGCACTCCGCCATCTCAGCCTCGGAGAGGTTAATGCTGCTTACAATGATGTTAATCGCCTCTTTTATCATGTCGCTAATTTTATCACAACTCTTGACATATTTCTATTTTTAATGTTATTAATTGTAGGCTTTTTGCCCCGCAGTAGTGCCAGTGATTAGTGCCAGTGATTAGTGCCAGTGTCAGTAAAGCAGTGAACAGTGTCAGTGGGTAGTGTCAGGAGGGAAAAGCATTTCTTGCTGACACAGACACTGATAACTGACACTTTGAGAGACCGACACTCTACGCTGACACTAACTACTAAATGTGGAGGAATTTCATGATGGCTCTTGCAACATTTAAAGGCGGCATACATCCGCCTGACAAAAAAGACATTGCAAAAGGCAGGGCAATCAAAGAAGCAAAATCCCCGCAGAGAGTCGTCATTCCTTTAATCCAGCACCTCGGAGCGCCATGCAAACCCATAGTCAGCATCGGACAGGAAGTCAAAAAGGGTGAAATGATTGGTGAGGCAGGAGGTTTTGTATCAGCGTCTGTGCACTCATCTGTATCAGGCAAGGTGATTGCAATAGCAGAGTTTCCGAATGCAATGGGTAGGATGATAAATTCCATAGTGATAGAGAATGACGGGAAAGAAGAATGGACTTCTCTTAAAGACAATCCTGATTACATCAAACTCTCTCCTGATGAACTGAAGGAAAAGGTAAAAGCCGCCGGAATTGTAGGCATGGGCGGCGCCGCTTTCCCCACGCTTGTGAAGCTCTCTCCTCCAAAAGAAAAATCGATTGACACAGTAATCCTAAACGGAGCTGAGTGCGAGCCATATCTTACCGCTGATTACAGGCTGATGATTGAAAAATCCGCCGAGATAGTTGAGGGCCTGAAGATACTAATGCGCATCCTCGGAGTGAATAAGGGATTTATCGGGATTGAGAACAATAAACCCGATGCGATTGAAGCAATGAAACAGGCTGTAAATAAATCCCCCCATCCCCCCTTTACAAAAGGGGGGCAAGGGGGGATTGAGGTTTGCGCACTCGAGGTTAAATATCCGCAGGGCGCTGAGAAGATGCTCATTAAGGCAGCAACAGGGAGGGAGGTCCCGCCGCGCGGTCTTCCCATGGATGTAAAGGTTATTGTCCAGAATGTTGGTACTGCCCTTGCTGTATATGAGGCTGCAAGATACGGAAAACCATTAATAGAGCGCGTTGTTACAGTGACAGGAGAGGGTATAAGCAATCCTTCAAACCTTATGGTAAAGATAGGCACGTTCGTCTCTGATATTGTTAATCAGTGCGGTGGATTCAAAGGGGATGCGGGCAAGGTGATATCTGGCGGCCCGATGATGGGCTTTGCACTCCCTTCACTGGATGTCCCTGTAACAAAGGGGACCTCAGGGATCCTTGTGATACCTGAAGAGGGTGTTATCCATGCAGAGGACTTTGCTCCATGCATAAGGTGCGGAAGGTGTATTGATATCTGTCCGATGGGGCTTATGCCGTCAATGTTGAGTATTCTTTCGGAGAAAGGTTTTTATGAAGGTGCTAAGGAATACAATCTCTTTGACTGTTTTGAGTGCGGCTCCTGTGCCTTTGTGTGTCCTTCAAAAAGGCCGATTGTACAATTTATAAGACTGGCAAAGTCTTTGGTAAAACCATGACAAAGGCAGTGAACAGTGTCAGTGAACAGTGTCAGAAAAATACTGACACCGACACTAATAACTGACACTTGACTTATGGGAGGTTAGATGGCTGTAAAAAAAGAACATGAACTGATAGTCTCGGTAAGCCCTCATATCAGAGACGAAGAGACCACAAGCCGTATAATGTGGACAGTGAACCTGTCGCTCTTTCCTGCGCTTCTGATGGGCTTGTATTTTTTCGGGCCAAAGGGTCTCTTTGTTACTGCCCTGTGCATATTATCAGCAGTTCTTTCAGAATATTTTTACCAGAGGGCGCTTAAAAAGAAGATAACCATAAGCGACGGAAGCGCATTTCTCACAGGCTTACTGCTTGGCATGAATCTCCCGTCTTCC
>JAHILQ010000189.1 GCA_018896985.1 Nitrospinota bacterium | reverse complement strand
TCTCTATCGGTGACCTTATATTTTTCAGGACATATGCCTCATTCCCTTCTCATGTAGGCATATATCTGGGGAACGACCTTTTCATACACGCATCTTCAAAGGGTAAAAAAGTCAGCATAGACAGCCTTAAAACTCCATACTACTTCAAGAGGTTTATAGGCGGGAAACGATTCATCATGGACAATGCGGAAATAGAAATAACAAAACAGCTCCACGTAGGCTAACATCTTGCATGGCTTTTAAAATATCATATTCCCTGCTTCACCCTCTGCCCGCAATGGACAGATAACGTTCTTGGCGGAAAAGAAGCCCCGATGCTTCGGGATTTTGACATCCGTCTTTTCCACCATGTTATCTGCCTGTTGCGGGCAAATTGTATTACCACAGCTCAATTTTTAAGTCTTCAATTGATTCAAAATGTAAATCCTTGGTGACCACTGTAAGAGCATATTGTTGAGCAATTGCAGCAATCCAGATGTCATTTTCAGGAATAGGTTGTCCCTTTTCTTTTAAGCGGTTCTTTATATCTCCATATTTTTTGGCTGTTTCTATATCACATGGAAGCACAGTGTTACTGAGAGCAAATTCATCTATACGTGCAAGATTTTCTTCAATTTTGAGAGACTTGTATGCTCCAAAACATAACTCTCCAATGGCAATACATGGAACAAACACTTCTTCAGCGTTTGCTAAACGGTTGTGAATCTGAGGGTCTTTAGCAAAAATGGAAATAATTATATTCGTATCGAGAAGATATTTACCATTCACGGGTGTCTACTTTTTCACAGTTTTCTTCTATAGTTTTAGACATTAGTTGTAAATCATCAGCAGGAATGGCTCCTTCAAACCGTAGAAGGTTTTTACCTTTGACTCCTGTGGGTATTAGAGACTTTACAAAATCAAGCACACGAAGTTGGAGATTATAAGGAAGGTTATCAAGTTGTGCTGCAAGGTTATTTTTTATAGATGCTGTTGTCATAATTCCTCCTTTCCATTGGTTACTCAATTTTACCATACCTGCACATATATGACATACAAAAATTTGCAGGGCGCAGCCTTTGGGTGTAAACCTCAAGCACTCTGTTATCTGTCCGTTGCGGGCTGAATTATGAAGGTTTGACCCTCATCTCTCATCTTTTTAAATCAGAAGCGATTTCAATAGTTATCGCGCCAAAACTGTCTTTCAATGTTATCGTGTTGTTTTTAATCTCGCCAGTCATTCTTTTCCAACCTTCTTTGATATAAGGGCTCCAGTTTCCCCACGAATAAATCGCGATTACGCGGGAAGATTTTATCTTCTCAATCACAATTGTTACAGGCAATACATTTTCATGATAATATCCATCGGATTCAGAACTCCATACTCCTTCCCATACGCCGATATAATCTGCTATTTCCTTCGGGGTGCCCGGTGTCGGCTGTTCAATAGATAATGTTTGCGGAAGCGGAGTGTTGATTCCGCTTGTGGCGCAGGCTGTTACAACAAATGCCAATAAAATCATTAAAAACCCTATCTTTGCTATCTTTTTCATTTCCTTTATCCTCCTTTTCAATGTTCAAATTTTCTTAAGCCAATGGCCTGTGTATGTTAAAGTTTGACAGAAAGCCGCGTATGTGATAAATTTCAAATGAATTTGCTATACTGTATTTAGAGGATTTAAACAATGCCGGTGCAAGCTGAAAAACAGAAAAAGATAATAGACATTTTAGGAAGTCTGCCTGCAGAGAGGGTTGACGAGATAATAGACTTTGCGGAATATCTGAAAAAGAAAAGTCAGCCCCCGCAAGAGGCAAAGATGAAAGCCCGCCCTCTGAAGATACCAGCCTTTCATCTCGGGCATATAGAAAAACAGGCATTTGACAGGGAAAAGCTTTACGGTGACTACCTTGACCGCAAATTTGAATGTTCTAATTGCACTCATTTTTTACTCCTCCTTCCTGCCCACCGTGGACAGAGCAATAGTTTTGATACCTCCTGCTTTTTTCTAAAAAAATTATCCATTTTTCCTAACCCTCCTTTCACAAAACAAAAAAGGGCGCGCAAATGCACGCCCTTTTATCATTTTTATATCCTTCCTGATAAGTCTGTCTGTGCATGATTAATGCCAGAGGCTTAGTTATCCCATGTTTCTTCCCTTTTAACCCCATTTTACGAAGACTATATAAGAGGGCGGCTATTTCTGTCAAGGTAATTTTCACCTTTTGCCCACGCCCACGAGATAATATTCCCCCTCTTAGCGTTCCTGTCTATGTTACAGAAGCTTTTTCTTTAAGCTTTCGCCAATTGTTAAACCTTTTTAATGCATCGGAGTTTATTTTTTCTATTGGTTTCCCTTTCAATTCTTTATGAAGTTGATGCCGGATCTTATGCATTTCCCAGAGCGCCTCATCTTCATGCCTTTCATAATCATTCTTATAGACTTCCATACTTTGCACCTCCAAATAATTCTAAAGACCCTATTTCTATTACCTGATAATTCAATCGTTTATTTATCTCATGAATCTTCTTTATAGGATTAATACTTACTACATGTTTGAAATTCCACGATGCTAAAGCATCAATCCCCTTTACAGTCGCTATAGCAATGTGATAAGCATCTTCCGGTTCTGACTTTGGAATTGCTCCCTCTTTTACATATTGATCAGCTAAATTAATTGCCGCAGAAGTCAGTTCTAATATTCTCACATTACAATCTAAAAGTAGCTCTTTGATATTTCCCTTCTTTTGAATATTACCCATTCTTTCTACTTCTTCTATCGTCAGGACTGATATATATAATTCAAAATTTAGCATTTCGTTTTCAAACCATTTTTGTGATATTAACTGCCGTAGAGGTTTAGAGCAATCAAAATACGCACTTGGGATAGAAGTGTCTAAGTACAGTTTTGTTTTAATAAATCTCTTCGGCATCAGGCAACCTGCAAGACATTCTTATTAAGAATCAAACTATAAAACTCACTTATCATCTTGCATTTACATTATGCAATAAGCCTTTGCCTGTCAAGGTAATTTTCACCTCCCCTTACCCCTCATACATAACCTTGCCCATATCGCTTATGTCGTAACCTCCGAGATTTGCAACCATATCCCTGAATTCATTATCTTCCCTGATAATGCTTAACAGAGCCCTTATCATTTCTGTATCGTAGAATTCAAACGGAACTGCAAGGTCATATCGCTCCTTTGCAACGGGGATAAAATCAAGTCCGAGCGCTTTAGCCGACGCAAGAATTGCAAGTCCTGTGTCTGCAATGCCTGTAAGCACCGCTGATGCAACACCCATGTGAGTGTATTCCTCTCTTTCATATCCTTTCACATCTTCAGGTTTTATCCTGCATTCCCGCAGGTGTTTGTCTGTCAATAACCTGGTCCCGGCGCCTGCCTGCCGGTTTATAAAAACAACATCCTCCCTTGTCAGGTCTTCAAATCCTTTTATATTTTTTGGATTGCCTTTCAGCACAAGAAGCCCCTGCTCCCTGTAAACTAAATTTACGAGAATAATCCTCCTGCCAGATAGAAGCCGTTTTACGGAAGAGACATTATACTCTCCTGTCTCCTCGTCAAGCAGATGAGTTCCTGCAATATGCGCCTCTCCTTTTTTTAAAGCCATCAAACCGCCCATCGAACCGACATGGGCTGACGAAAGTGAGAGTTTCAAGTATTTCTTCTTCAGTGAATTTGCAAGCAGGTCAAGCGCATTATCATGGCTTCCAATGCATACTATTGTATTTTCTATTTCGTTTTTTGTTCTAAGCAGTTCTACATCCACTTCAGAACCTGCGCCTATTCCCTCAGACATAGCAGGTATTCTCACAAAACCATCTGCGCGCACAAGCGACATCAAAACCCCTGCCCCCCGCGAAACAGGAGTGGCAATGAATTTATCTCCGACCTTCCCTGTCTTGACCCTTAAAAATTCTTCCTGTCCGAGAGTTGAAGCAACCTGCCTTGAAAGCGCCGCTCTCAAAACCTCAGGGGGTTCCATTTCTATCCCCTGCCATCTGTAAATCACAGGCTTTGCAAAAAGATTAAATGTTATGAACGCAGAGACAGGATATCCCGGGATACCGAGCACAGGCTTGTTTTTAACAACGCCTATTATTACAGGCTTTCCCGGCTTTATGCTTACACCATGAAGTATGACTTCACCAGTTTCGCTTATCGCTGTTGATGTAAAATCCTCAGAACCTGCAGATGCGCCTGCATTGATAACAACCATGTCTCCAGCATTATGCGCCTCTAAAATTGCATCCTTTAATTCGTCAAGGTTGTCAGGGACAATTCTGAATCTAATCGCTTCTCCGCCCCATTCAGAAACAAGACCGCCGAGCACCCTTGAATTGTATTCAATAATATCTCCCCTCTTTAAATTGGTTCCGGGCTCTACGATTTCGGTGCCTGTTGGGATAATTACTACCCTTGGTTTTCTCCTGACGTTAATATCTATATGCCCCCCCGCAAGCATCGCGCCTACATCAACAGGCCTTATTCTGTGATTTTCAGGAAGTATAAGCTCTGTGGCAACAATATCCTCACCAATCACCCTTACATTCTGCCATGGAGTTGCAGGCTCGGTAATCTCAATGTATTCATCTTCCTGATACCTGACACCCGGCACCTGACACCTGATTACATTCACATCTTCTATCATTATCACTGCATTAAAACCATCAGGCATCGGGTCTCCTGTGTCAATATAAACTGCCTGCTCATTGAGCTTAAGTTTTTTGGGGGATGTCTCGGACGCGCCAAAGGTTTCCTGATACTTAACAGCATATCCATCCATTGCAGATGAATGATAGAAAGGAGATGAGAGTCTTGCCGTAACAGGTTCTGCTGTTATTCTTCCGAGAGATTTCGAGACCATGACTTTTTCTCCGGGAAAAGCTTTAAGAAAACCCTGTGATTC